>JADGEA010000498.1 GCA_016744615.1 Flavobacteriaceae bacterium | reverse complement strand
AACGTAAAAACGTTTTTGACTTTGAGAAGTTACGAGACTTTTTTATAAAAGTCAAGTATGGTAAGAATCCTGGAGTGTTGCAATCTCTTCTTCCCTCTTTGAACAGATCCATACACGGGTGTATAGACAATACAAAAGGGAATGAAATTTTAAATAGGACAAATTATTTTTAAATGGGCTGAAATAATTTATCCTAAGTGGTATTCACAGCCCAACAGATGATAACAGGCGGATATATTTCAAAACAAGTGACGAAACATATCGCCATACCGTTAGGCTCAATTATAACAATCATTTAGTAAACATTTTACATATACCAATAAAATTTCAAATGAAAAAAAACTTATTATTATTAATTTTCACAGTGCTATTTTTAGGATTAAATAGCGGGGTAGTTGCTCAAAAGAAATGTAAATATGATTCAGATATTATTGATCCAATTAGTGGAGAAAGACATCGAACGGTAACAACTAAATTAATTGCTCTTGATTATTATAAAGCTAAAACATCTTTTGGTTCAAATGCGCCTAAGCCTTCTACTCTATTGTTCTTAAAATTTCATAATATAGATAGTAAGTTACAACTCGAATTAGTCATTAAATTTTATGGTAATCTACATAGATACACCATTCCTTCAAATACCAAAATGAATATGAAATTGAATAATGACGAAATCATTTCATTTTTATCAAACTCTGAGGTTATACCTAAACATGCAGCTGTTGGATATACTACATTAACCACTTTTTCTTTATTATTTGACTGTACAGAAAAAGATATGCAGAAAATTATAGATGGAGGCGGAATTAAAGCAGTAGGAACAAAGTTCAGAGATGAATCAATTTCTAAGATTGTAAAAAAGAAGGAAATAAAGAAGACTGTATACCGTGCGCGCTGCATCATTACAGATTAACAAAGAAAACTGAGCCTAACAAAAGCTAAATTTCATGGGCGGTAAGAATTGCTCAAGAGTTAGTTCAATTAAGAAACACCAGCAAGCTAATTAAATTGGTTTGCTTAAAAATATAAACAAATTTACTCGGCTTGCTTCTTTAGCGGTTTGATAAGACAACTGTTTTAATCGCCCACGCAACTTAGCAAGACCGTTAAATCATCAATTGTGCTGTGAATTTGAGCGTTTGAGATAAAATTTCAGGGATTGGGATAAGGAAGGATTCTTGTGAACGAAGTTCATCAAAGTCAACGCTTGAAGCGTGTGAGTGTTACACATTCAGAACGTAAAAACGTTTTTGACTTTGAGAAGTTACGAGACTTTTTTATAAAAGTCAAGTA
>JADGEA010000252.1 GCA_016744615.1 Flavobacteriaceae bacterium | reverse complement strand
TCCGTAATTGATACTACAATTAAAAATCAGATGAATGTCTCGGAATCACTAATCCTTATCGCTAAATTTGAGTTTAAGTTTAACGACTGATTAGTTACATAGATTTTATTAAAGTCTCGTTAAGTTTTTCTGGAATAATCATAATGAATTTGTAAATACACTTGTAATTCATAACGATAAAAACCTGAATTTGTTTTGTTTATAGTAAATAAAAGTTTAACCTAATTTTTTAAACATTACAAAATGATCTCCAATTTTTGGAATATAAAATTCTTTGCCAATGATTTTAAATCCTGCTTTTTTATAAAAATTAACTGCTACAACTCGAGCATTACACCAAACAAGGCCCATTTGTTTTTCTTTTAGGACTTCACTTCCAAATTTGATCAATTGCTGCCCATAACCTTTTCCCTGAAATTGATCTAAAGTAGCCATACCTCTTAACTGATATTGATTACCTTTTAAATCTTTGCATACTGATTTCATAAAACTTACAATTCCTATCAATTTATGATCTAAAAGTATACCTAAATGAAAAGTATCTTTATCCAAATCTCCTTTGAAGATAAAAGGAAGTTCTATATTTTTTCGAAGAACCTCTTTTCTAATTGCATAAGTTTCTTCTGCTTTTATTATTTTTATATCAATCATTAAAAATTGATTTTTATATTTACGGAATATAATAAACATTATGGAACCTATTACTGTAAAACCAATTCATAAATCAGATATTTTAACCATTATCCCTTTATTGAAACTATTAAATGCACAAACGCCAGATTCTTTATTAAAAAAACGATTATTGGAAATGTCTGAACAAAACTATGAATGTATTGGTCTATATGATAATGGTAAACTCATTGGTATTTGCGGATTATGGTATAGCACAAGGCATTATATAGGGAAAAGTGCTGAGGTAGATCATGTAATTATTGATGATCATTATAGAAACAAAGGGCTGGGACAAATGTTTTTTGAATGGATCTATTCCTATTTAAGAAAAAAAGGATGTGAAGGAACAGAGTTAAATACCTTTGTAGAAAACAGGAAATCACATAAATTCTATTATAATGAAGGTTATGAAATATTTGGATTTCATATGGTAAAGGTTCTTAGAAAAGATGGTGAATTTTATTAGAGTCAATTTTACGGCAATCTCATTCGCCAAAATATCTTGAATTTAAAATATTTTGTTCAACCTTAAAATTTTGACTGTAATTAATTATTGCTTACTGGCTTTTTTGCTTCCTTTATACATTTCATATTTAACAAACTTACATTCCAGTTTTCCATTAAAAACTTTGATCTTTTTAGATGTTCGCAAACCAACACTTTTGAGTCCGTTATCAAAATCAGAAGTAATAAACCAAACATCTGTATCCGTGTAACCCTGTTTTAAAGTATTTCCTATTTCTTTGTAAAAAGCAGGAACATTGATCTCCAATCTTTCTCCATAAGGTGGATTAAATAATAGCAATGTTTTACCTTCAACCGATTTTTCAGAATCAAAGAAATTTTGACTTTCAATAGTGATAAAATCTTCCAAAGAGGCATTTTGAACATTATCCTTTGCTTTTCTTATTGCAGAGGGAGCTTTATCATAACCCATTATTTTTTTATCACAATGGGTAATCTTTTTTAATAAGGAATCATGAATTGTTTTAAAAAGATCTTCATCAAAATCCTTCCATTTTTCAAAGGCAAACTCAGGCCGATTGATATTTACCGGAATATTATTGGCAATCATTGCTGCTTCAATCAAAATAGTTCCACTACCACACATCGGATCTATAAAATGCTGCGTACCATCATATCCCGAAAGGAGAACCAATCCGGCAGCCAAAACCTCATTGATTGGTGCTATATTGGTATCGGTTTTATAACCACGTTTATGTAATGATGAACCCGAACTATCTATAGAGACTGTGCAAGTGTTTTTTTGGATATGAATATTAAACAATACATCGGGATGTTTGATATCAATACTTGGCCTTTTGTGATATTTATTTCGGAAATAATCAACAATAGCATCCTTACTTTTTAAAGATACATAATGAGAGTTGGTAAAATTATCTGAATGAACAGCCGAATTTATCGCAAATGTATCATCCACATCAAAATACTTTTCCCAATGCATACTTTTTAAGTTCTCATATAAATCATCTTCATTATACAAAGTAAAGCTATGGATTGGAACCAAAATTCTGATGGCAGTTCGCAAAGCCAAGTTAGCTTTATACATAAAACCTTTGTCTCCTTTAAAAGTTACATTTCTAACTCCTTCTTTAACATCTTGAGCACCCAATTTACGGAGCTCTTTTGCTAAAATTGTTTCAAACCCAAATAAAGATTTGGCAAGCATTTTAAAATTTTCATCCATGCTGCAAAAATACGCTAAACTCTTAAGCTTGCAAAACAACAGCATTGCAGTTTTATAGAGATTTAAAAAATAGGAGAAGCCTAAATTGCATTATAAAGGTGATAATTGTCACTATTTTTATCAATAGGTTAATATATATTTGTTTTTAACGCAATAAAAATTAAATTTTAGATCATTATGATACACACTTTTCTACCAATGTTTAACTGGAACTATGGGATTTATGGAGCAATATTTATGTTCGTGGTTTTTGCCGGTCTTGTTGTAGCACTGTTAGCTTTAATGTTTGGAGGGAAAAAGAAAGATAGTAAAGAGTAGTTAGCTTTTTTCGCCTAAAATATTTAAAATATCCTGTTTAATTCTTGTTGGTTTATTTGTTTTCATATCAACAAGACACCATGTTGTTTTCGCTTTTGCCAAAAGAATTTCGCCTCTATATATATGAACATTTCTAATAGATCTGACGCCTCCTGTTTCACCTATCCATGTGTAAACCGTAATATCATCATCTAAAACGGCCTGATTAACATAATCAATTTCGTGCCTAATTGCTACCCAAAAATACTTACTATCAATTTCTTTATTAGATAAAATACCCCAGTGTTTTTCAGAAATATCATTCACCCACTGCAAATAAACTACATTATTTACATGATTAAGTGCATCAATATCTTGCTTTTGCACTTTCAAATTCATCTGATGTGAAATCACATTTTTTGGAACAACATCTTTCAAAATAGAATATAAATAAAGTTCAATTTAAGCATTTATTATTTATGACGGTTTATTAATATATTTTCCACATCAGATAATGTATATCCTTTTGCCTGTAGCAGAATCAAATAATGAAATAAAAGATCTGCACTTTCATTTAAGAACAAATCATCATCATTATCTTTTGCTTCAATAATTACCTCTACAGCCTCTTCTCCTACTTTTTGAGCAATTTTATTGATGCCTTTTTGGAATAAGGAGGCTACATAAGATTTTTCTTCATTTGCCTGTTCTCTCCTATCCGAAATCACATCTTCCAACTTTGATAAAAATCCAAAATTAGATTTATTATTTGTATTCCAGCAGGTATCACTTCCCGTATGACAAGTTGGCCCTTTTGGTTTTACTAACACCAAAAAAGTATCATTATCACAATCTAATGTAATATCCTTTAAGTACAAAAAATTACCACTCTCCTCTCCTTTTGTCCATAATCTTTGTTTGGTTCTGCTAAAAAAAGTAACTTTTTTACTTTCAATGGTTTTATCCATTGCTTCCTTATTCATATACCCCAACATGAGTACATTTTTTGTTTGTTCATCCTGAATAATTGCAGGTAGCAATCCATCCATATTTTTACTGAAATCTGGTTTCATATATTTATCTTTTAAATCCTTACCGGAATGTTATTATTTGCCAGTTCTTGTTTTAAATCTTTAATTTTAATCTCTTTAAAATGGAATACACTGGCAGCCAATGCAGCATCTGATTTTCCTATTTGAAATGTATCTATAAAATGTTGCATATTACCTGCCCCACCAGAAGCTATAATAGGTATTGTCAACTCATCTGATAGTTTTTTTAAGGCTTTATTTGCAAATCCTTCTTTGGTACCATCATTGTTCATTGAAGTAAATAAAATTTCACCTGCTCCTCTTTGCTCTACTTCTTTTGCCCATTTGAAAAGATCTATTTCTGTTGGAACTTTCCCCCCTACCAAATGTACTTTCCATTGATCATCTACTTTTTTAGCATCTATGGCAACCACAATACATTGGGATCCAAACTTAGCAGCCAGATCATTAATCAAATCAGGATTCTTAACAGCAGATGAATTTATAGAAACCTTATCTGCACCAGCTCTTAATAGTTTTTCAACATCCTCTACTTTTGATATTCCACCTCCTACAGTAAAAGGAATGCTTATTTTTTGTGCTACTTTTGAAACCAAATCTAAAAGAGTTTTTCTCTTTTCTTCCGTTGCAGTAATATCTAAAAACACCAATTCATCAGCTCCTTCTTTGCTGTAAATCTCCGCCAATTCCACCGGATCACCTGCATCTCTTAGAGATACAAAATTTATTCCTTTAACGGTTCTTCCATTTTTGATATCCAGACAAGGAATTATTCTTTTTGTTAACATAGTTTATAAGTTTGAAATAAGAAGTACAAAATGCGATGTATTAAATTAGAGATATCATTTTAATTGGTTTTTTCTTGCCGTTTTTATTGAAGCAACAGTAATGGCCAACAGCTCATTGCCCTCTTTTCTTAATTCTTGAATTTCTATATGATTCGTATCTAAAACTTCAAAAAATAATTCTAACCAATAAATAGATTCATCAGTTTCTTCTTCTACAATTTTAAGTTTATTGATAAAATCAGCTGTTGATTTGGCTCTTTGAGAAGCCCTATAATTTGCACCAACAGAACTAGAACATCGAATTAGTTGTCTAACCCAGGCATCATATTCTCTTGATTTTGGTATTTTCAAAC
>JADGEA010000497.1 GCA_016744615.1 Flavobacteriaceae bacterium | reverse complement strand
TGTGTTTTGTTTGATAACTTTGAAAACCTGCTCGAAACCAGTAATAGTTTCAAGGGCAGACTGGAGAATTGTTAATCTTTTGTTTCTCATAATACTGAAATTTTAGGTTATTATTAATCTAACGGGATGTTGAGATTCCGTTTCAGTATTATGTTAAGAAATATTTGGTAAATAAGCTATCCCGGTAGGGATTTAGTTCAACAACGGCTAAAAATTTATAGCTAATTTTGGCTTAAACCAAAGGGGTTTGTATATTTATAAAAGTAATTTAATAGCGGAAAATAAGAGTTAAGTCTAGCCGCTACAAATCTTAGCCAAACCGTTAGGCACAAGCTTCCTACTAAAAAATCAGTTGAGTTTTTTGGCTAACGATTCGTATCTTTATATCGGCTCCTTGTCGAGGCCGGTTTTCGCATTGGTACTTTTAAGTCCGACCGCAATCAAGGTTCGAATGTAAAAAGCAATAGATTATCATTGCTTGGGTTTGAGTTTAATGGTGATACTTTTTTATGGTAATCCCGATTGGAATAATTTCAAAATCTGGAAACAGGAAAAAGTCATTACACTCATAAACGATTAAGAAGTGCGTACAGAAGCCTAAAAACCAATTTAAATTGGCTCTTTACATGGTATGATAATATCGATCTAAATATACCAAATACTACCAATGCAATTGATGGTCATTTTTCCGATTTAAAGAATAAACTCAGAAATCATAATGGATTATCCAGAGCAAGAAAGATTAAATTTATTGATGAGTTTTTAAAGGCATAAAGGCATCTGAAAAAGCATCAAAAAAGGGAATCTATTGAATCCCTTTTATTGACATTTTTGTCAGCCATCAAGTGTATCCCTGATAGGTTGCTCTCCAGCAGAGCCTATGTCCGTTTAACTTGATAAATTAAAGGTAAAACTCCTTTTTCAAGTAGACAAATATCAACTAAAAAATTAGCAATCATTTTGTCCACTTGAAAGATATTGGATGAAAAGCGCAACCATTTTGTCTATTATACATATTTTTGTTATGTACTAAATATTTATATATTTGTCATGATCATAATGGTCATTTCACAACTTGTCTTTTTTTATTTTTTCACATTATAAATAGGGAATAATTCTTGCTTTAAGCAGTATTTTTTATTAATATTATTGACATAAAAACATATCGTATCTTTAAGCGATATTATTATTGTCATTACAAAAATTATTATCGTGTGGAAAAAAGAAAACTCAATTTTTGGGAGATTTGGAACTTAAGTTTTGGATTTCTCGGAATTCAAATGGGCTTTGCCCTTCAAA
>JADGEA010000251.1 GCA_016744615.1 Flavobacteriaceae bacterium | reverse complement strand
ATGTTGTGCCTGATGATTTATACTTACTCATAGTGTCAATTCTTATGACAATATACAACTAATAATCTGATATTCACCTTGTTAATTCAAGAGGTTGCCCTATGTTTAAAGTTATATGTTCTCTTGACCAAAAACAATTACAACTTAAAAATGGGTTTAAAGGAAAACTTAAAAAGGGAATGACCTTAAATGCTCGTTTTTTCATCATTAACCGTTCTGCTTTTGAATTACTTTATGATAAAGTAGATGATTGGTTTAACCCGAGTAAACTCAATAATTAATATGTCTAATATAAAAATAAAACAACATGATATTACTGATTGTGGAGCTGCTTGCTTGGCTTCTGTTACTTCTCACTACAAATTAGAAATTCCTATTGCTAGAATCAGACAATATGCAGGTACTGATAAAAAAGGTACGAATGTATTAGGACTTATTGAAGCTGCCCAAAAATTAGGTTTAGAAGCCAAAGGTGTTCGGGGGGACTTTGATAGTTTATTTAAAATTCCAAAACCTGCTATTGCACATGTTATTGTAAAAGAAAGGTTACAACATTATGTAGTAATTTACAAAGTGGATAAGAAGTTTATAACAGTAATGGATCCCAGTACAGGAAAAATTCATAAAAAAACACATAATGAGTTTAAAAAAGAATGGACAGGTGTTTTGGTATTATTAATGCCAGATGAAAGTTTTACTACTGGTAATGAAAAAGTGTCTATATTAAAACGCTTTTGGTTTTTACTCAAACCTCATAAATTTATACTTTTTCAAGCTTTGGTGGGTGCAATTATTTACACCTTACTTGGTTTATCAACCTCTATTTATATTCAAAAAATAACCGACCATGTATTGGTTGGCGGCAACACCAAGTTACTCAATTTGCTAAGTATAATCATGTTAATACTACTTTTAATACAAGTAATTATTGGCGTTTTTAAAGATATCTTTTTGATTAAAACTGGGCAACAAATTGATGCTCGACTCATTTTAGGTTATTACAAACACTTATTAAAACTCCCTCAACAGTTTTTTGACACCATGCGTGTTGGTGAAATTATCTCAAGAATTAACGATGCTGTAAAAATACGAGTGTTTATTAACAGCACTTCTTTATCATTGACCGTAAACTTTTTTATTGTCATTTTTTCCTTTGCATTGATGTTTAGTTATTACTGGAAATTGGCAATGATCATGTTAGCTATCATACCAGTATATCTAATCATTTATTGGATAACCAACCGCTTAAACAAAAAAACGGAACGTAAAATAATGGAGCGTGCTGCCGATTTAGAAAGCCAACTAGTTGAATCATTAAACGCAATGGGTACAATAAAACGTTTTGGTTTAGAAGATTTTGCGAATATCAAAACCGAAACACGTTTTATCAATTTATTACATATTGGATATACCTCTGCATTGAATAGTATTTTCAGTGGTACTTCTTCACAAACGGTATCACGTTTTTTTACCATTATTTTATTATGGAGTGGTACTTATTTTGTAATTGACCAAGAAATTACACCTGGTGAGCTAATGTCATTTTACGCAATCATTGGTTATTTTACTGGTCCTATTTCCAGTTTAATTGGTGCAAACAAAAGCATACAAAATGCTATGATTGCTGCCGATAGGTTATTTGAAATAATGGATTTAGAACGAGAAGAAACCGAAAACAAGTTTAAACTTACTGTAGATAAAATAGGAGATATTTCATTTAAAAATGTAAAGTTTAGATACGGCACGCGAGTTGAAGTGTTTGATAATTTTAATTTAATCATACCCAAAGGAAAAATAACAGCAATAGTTGGCGAAAGTGGCTCAGGTAAATCAACGTTGATTTCATTATTACAAAATATGTACCCGCTACAAAGCGGAAGTATTCGTATTGGTTCAATTGATTTAAAATATATTGAAAATGCAAGTTTACGGCAATTGGTTAGTGTTGTACCTCAAAAAATAGATCTTTTTGCCGGTAACGTAATTGATAATATTGCCGTAGGTGATTTTCAACCCAATATGGAACTTATTTTAGAAATTTGTAAAAACATTGGTATTTTAGAGTTTATAGAAACCCTACCCAATAGTTTTAACACTTATTTAGGAGAAAACGGAGCAACACTTTCTGGCGGTCAAAAACAGCGCATTGCAATAGCTCGTGCCTTATACAAACAACCCGAAATTTTGGTGTTAGATGAAGCGACTTCGTCATTAGACAGCACCTCAGAAAATTATATACAGCGTACCATACAAAGTTTACGAGAAAAACATAAAACTATTATTGTTATAGCACATCGTTTAAGCACGGTTGTACATGCAGATATGATTGTGGTATTAGAAAATGGCAAAGTACTGGAGCAAGGCTCACATAAGGAATTATATACAAAAAAAGGACATTATTATAATTTATGGAAACAACAGATGCCGAACCCATCTCTAACCCCTGCCTCGACGGCAGGCGGGCTTCCCAAAGGGAAGGGGATTGACTTGTAGTTTAAAAGAATTCTTCCCTTTGGGAAGATGCCTATAGGGCAGATGGAAATACGCAAATAACAATTAAACAAATAAACAGCTATAAAATGAAAACACTAAAACAATTAGAGCGTTTACGCAAAGTACACAAATTAATTCAACAAGAAAATACAGGTACACCAGCAGAATTTGCAAATAAGCTATACATAAGTGAACGAGAACTCTATCGTATTTTAGAATATTTAAAAGAAGTAGATGCTATGATTTCTTTTTCACGTATATCTAACTCCTATTATTATACAAGTAATTTTGATTTATTGGTGAATGTGTCTGTACAAGTATTGATTAACGAAGAGATGATAACAATTTACGCAGGTAGCACCATTTTAAAAGAAAACTTTGAAAATTCATTATTAATCTCTTCTACTGACAGGTTTTGGCAGTGAGCAAATCTATCTTAGCCCTATCAAAACAAAAAAGGTGCACATTTTATGGTTTTGATAAAAATAAATGTTTAATTTTAAAACTTTAATCTTATGAAAAATTTAGAAAATTATGGTGTTCAAGAGATGAATGCTAAAGAAATTAGAGAAGTTGAAGGAGGAATTATCGGTTTTATTATTTCTGGTATTGCTTTAGGATATTATGTAGAAGGTCTAAAAGAGGGCAGACCCTGGCATTTTATGTATACAGGTGCTGAAGCTTAATAAGAATAATTAATATTAAATAAATTAGAATTATGAAAAAAATAGATAATGTTGTACCTTTGAGTCAGGAAGATATGAAAGATATAAATGGAGGAATTTTAGGAATATTATTAGCTGCTTGTGCAGTTTCTGTTGCATCAATGTCTTTTGGTTATTCAATGGGTAAAGATTTATACCATATAATTAACGATTAACAAATCATTATGAATAAAGATATTAAATTATTAACAAAAATAATGTTTACAGTTTTTATAATAGTAACCGTTATACATTTTTCATACAATTTAGGTAAAGATTTATATCATATATTCAATCAATAAAACTAAAATGATATATCTAATATTATTGATGAAATATTTAATTAATAATGTCTTTAAATGAAAAATGTAAAAAACACATTGTTAATTTTTTGAACATCAAATAAATAATAGGTGTTTAAAGAAACTATCTGCTAGAGTTTTTAATTCTAACCCTAGCAGTTTTTATTGTTGTTAAAACAATTTTATTTATTAAGTTAACCCCCGCTGGTGCGCGATTGCATCACGTTCCTATACCTAGATTTCCCGTGCTACCGTCCTCGCTCTCGCACGATTGCATCATGCTATAAATAAGAATACTGTTATCTTGTATTTTTAAATCTTACCTACTAATATTATTAGACAATTCAAAAATTACTTTACTCCAATGCAATTAGAGTGGGTGAATCTATATTAGCCTTATCAAAACAATAAAGGTGCACATTTTATAGTTTTGACAAAAAATAAATGTTTAACTTTAAATTTTATAAAAATGAAAAATTTAGAAAATTATGGTGTTCTAGCATTAGATACCAGTGAAATTAGAGAAACTGATGGTGGTTGGTGGGTTCCAGTAATAAGAGGTCTTGCATATTTAGCTTTAATCGCCGTAGCATATCATGATGCGACTTGTGATGGGAGTGATCATTTTGAGGGAATGGATAATAGCTTGGGAGGTTCTAGACCTTTTGAATAGAAGTTTAAAAAAAAGATAAATATCGACATTAAATTTATATGGTTATCCATTTTTTTTTGATGTCGATACACAATTGTCGTTAATTATGAAAATTAAAATAACTATATATGTGTTGACTATACTCGTATCCCTAATGTCAATTTTACATATTGAATTTCCTTTTAGGCAAACTGTATTATATGCATTAGTTATATACATAATAATATTTGATTTAGTTATGCCGTTAATAAGGAAAAGAAAGTCTTGATTTTAATGATTAGGTTAATGTGAGTTATCCCCGCTGGTGCGTGATTGTATCGCGTTCCTCTACCCAAGGTCACGAGAGAAAAAGGAATGATTGATGACATAATTATTGTTAGGGAATTATAAATAACTATAACCACACGATGCAATCGTGCGGTAGCGGGTTCTTCCCTTTGGAAAGGGTTTAGGATAGGCTTATGAAAACACTAAAACAACTAGAACGCTTACGAAAAATACATTAATACATTAAAAATACAGGTAAACCTAAAGAGTTTGCTTATAAATTAGGTTTGAGTGAAAGCCAATTATACAATGTTTTGGAAGATTAAAAATAAAAGGATTCCCAATTGTATATTCAAGAAGTTTAAAAAGCTATTTCTAAGTACATGACAAAAAACGAAATATATCAGTACCATTTTGATTTTCAGAGTTTAACAATATATTCGCTACAAAGGTTAGCCCATATTTAAAAATA
>JADGEA010000496.1 GCA_016744615.1 Flavobacteriaceae bacterium | reverse complement strand
TCCGTAATCTAAATTTTCACAAGCATCATTAACTTGAATGGTCATTGTAGTTCTTATAAACCTATCTGTTAGGTCTTTATGTTTTATTACACAAAAATCACTCGAAGCTTCAGCCATTTCAGTTTTTTCCGTTTCGTTTAGAATATCGTAATAAAAAGGTGCAATATATCCGAGAGCAGGTAATTCGTCATGAACTTCTCCACAACTAGCACATTTTAATTCAGGTTTTTTTTTCTTTTTCCTTTTATTCCAAAACATTTCTAACGTTTTTCTTTTAATAAACTATTGGCTGAATTGCTTTGTTCAAACAGTTTGTTGATTTTTGGTTGTATAATCCAAATACCAATAATATAAAACCACAATAGAATAAACTCCAAGATGTAATCTCCCAATTCTGCTTCTCTTTGCAACTCTACGGTCTTGATTGTTTTTGATGTAAAATATAACAAGTAGAAAATACAAAACATAGAAAACAAATGTATTACAAGCATAAGTCCAATAAATAATGTGATTAGTTTTTCACTAGGTTCAATAATGTTTTCAATATTTAAAAAACCATAAACTTCGCCTCCCATAAATATAGATATTAGGATAATATATGTAAAAGGAATAAAAAATAAAACTTTAAAAGTTCTGGTTTTCATTTTAACATTTTCAGGCATTTTTTTCTGAAGACCCATTGCGATAGACCATAACCAGACAAAAAAGATCGAAGTATATAATATCATAATAATAGGAAATACGGCAAAAACGGAAAGCATATTTTTTAAATCAGGGTTAACTGATTCAAAATTCAAATTCATACCTATAATAACCAAAGTACTTATTCCGATTAGAACTGGTAATCCCACCATAAGAGTGAAAATTTGCCAATGCTTTGCTTTTAAGATTTTTTCAATCATAGATTCGTTTTTCTAGATTTATTTGCTATTTAATATTTCAGCAGGAATAATTTTATCGATTAATAGTTGAGAACTTTCATCAATCACTAAGAAATTCCATTCAGGATCGTTTTTGTATAAAATACCATATGCACTTTTCTTTTCATAGACGCTAAAAGTTTCAGTTTCCCTATCGAATTTGACAAACTCTTCACCAAACGTTTCTTTCATATTATTGATCTGTAAGTTTAATTGATCTTCTTTTTCTTCTTTGGATTCAATAGCGATATCAAGTACGAATTTTATCATTAGTGTCGCTTCATACTCCATTAAAACATAAGTCTTTTCCTGATATTCATTTGTGTTTTTAATACTCAGTATTTTAGGGGTTTCGTATGAAATTATTATTTGTGGATTATTGAAT
>JADGEA010000250.1 GCA_016744615.1 Flavobacteriaceae bacterium | reverse complement strand
TGTAAAAACCAATGCCATTGAGTTGATGCAAAAGGATATTAAACGATTGATGAAGAAAAATCCACATCCAAAAGTTGTGTTAAGCACCGTTACAGACCCTTACCAAGGTGTTGAGAAAAAATACCGTTTAACAAGAGGCATTTTAGAAGTTTTTGCAGAAAACGATTACCAAGGAAGAGTAGGGATTTTAACAAAATCGCCAATGGTTTTTAAAGATATTGATGTTTTACAAAAAATTAAAAATGTAGAAGTTGGCATGAGTATCACGACTTCTGATGATTCATTAAGCCGGTTTTTGGAAGTAAGAGCACCATCAGCACAAACAAGAATAAAAACACTTAAAAAATTGAATGATGCTGGTATAAAAACCTATGCTTTTGTTGGACCATTTTTGCCTCATATGAAACTAAAACCAGCAATGATACACGATTTATTTTCTGAAATTAAAAATGCAGGAACAACGAATATTAAAATTGAGTATCTCAATCTGCCAAAACATGTAAAACCAAGATTAAATAAAGCGATAAAAACTAAATCTGAAGAAGTTCAAGAAATTTATAAAACTTCGCAATTAAAAAAATATAGAGAAGAATTAGAACCAATTTTAAGAGAAGCTATTGAAAAATATGGCTTAAAATTAAAATTTGATGAAATAGTATATCACGTAAGTGACCAAAAATTAGTTGAAGCAACATAAATAAAAACAATTATTATGAGCAAAAAAATAGAAAATGCTAAAAAACTCTATCTAGAAGGAATTAGAGATGGCAAAGTAAGAGAAGCGGTAACCAAATATACAGGCAACCGATACACCCAACACAGCACAGGAGTTGCTGATGGTGTGGAAGGATTTGTAGAATTTTTTAAGCCTTTTGTAGAGCGTTGTCCTGTTAGAGCTATCCAAATTGTAAGAGCGTTTGAAGACGGGAATTATGTGTTTGTACACGTTTATCAAGACATTAATAATGGAGAAGCAAAATGGGTAACTGCAGACATTTTTGATACTGATGAAAACGATAAAATTGTAGAACATTGGGATATTATTCAAGCTTATGAAGTAAAAACAGTTTCTGGCCGTACAATGGTAGATGGCCCTACTGAAATTGAAGATTTGGACAAAACGGA
Organism: Flavobacteriaceae bacterium; assembly: GCA_016744615.1. Lineage (GTDB taxonomy): Bacteria > Bacteroidota > Bacteroidia > Flavobacteriales > Flavobacteriaceae > Lutimonas. Next base: position 3,787 of record JADGEA010000250.1, on the reverse strand, counting down.
AGAGAATAAAGCCCTTATTCAAAATTTCTTTGATAATGTACTAATTGGCGGAAAATTTGATAAGGTTACCGACTATATTTCTACCGAACAATATGATCAGCATAACCCTTCCGTTGGAGATGGTTTGGAAGGTTTTGGAAAGCACGTTCAAGAAATGGCAGAAAAAGGAATAACTTCAAGTTATGAAAAACTGCATATTTTAATTGGGCAAGGAAACTTTGTTGCAACTTTAAGTCATACTAAAATGAATGATGAAGGTTGGGCATTTATTGATTTGTTCCGTATTAAAGCAGGAAAAATTGTCGAGCATTGGGATATTCAAGAAAAAATATTGCCAAAAGACCAATGGGGTAATTCTGGTAAATTTTAATAAATAATGTCAAATATTATTAATGAATTTGTTGCAATAAGAAAGCATACAGAAGCACTATGTAAACCTCTAAAAACAGAGGATTATGTAGTGCAATCTGCTGTTTTTACAAGTCCTGCCAAATGGCATTTAGGCCATACTACTTGGTTCTTTGAAGAATTTATTTTGAAAAATTTTGTTAAAAACTACAGCCCTTTTGATGAAAAATTCAACTTCATTTTCAATAGTTATTACAATAATGCTGGCGAGCGAGTAAACAGAGCCAACAGAGGAAATCTTTCTCGCCCTACCGTAGAACGAATATATGAATACCGAAATCATGTCGATAATGCCATAGAAAATTTAAATGAAAAAAAAATAAATGAAAACATTATGGAACTCCTCGTTTTGGGGTTAAATCACGAGCAGCAGCATCAAGAATTGCTGATTACGGATTTGAAATTTATGTTTGGGAATAACCCCTTACTTCCTGTGTACCATAACGATTTTCAATTGCTTAATGATAAGAATGAAGAAAAAGGATATTTAGCCATAAAGGAAGGCGTTTACGACATTGGTTATAACGGAAATGGATTTTGTTACGACAATGAATTGAATCCTCATAAAGTATATATTCACGATTTTGAGATTAGTAAATCGTTGGTTACTAATGGCGATTTTATCGAGTTTATGGATGCTGGTGGATACCAAAATTTTAATTTTTGGTTAGAAGAAGGATTACATTGGAAGGGAAAAAACAGCATAAACCGTCCGTTATACTGGCAAAAAAAAGATGGGATTTGGCATCACTTTACCTTATCAGGCCTCCAAAAAGTGAATCCTGATGGCATACTTACACACATTAGTTTTTATGAAGCAGCCGCTTATGCCGAATGGAGAAAAATGCGACTGCCCACCGAATTTGAATGGGAAGTTGCATCTGATAAATTTGATTGGGGAAAACGTTGGGAATGGACAAATAGTGGATATTTACCATATCCTAACTTCAAAAAAGCAGCAGGTGCTGTAGGCGAATACAACGGAAAATTTATGGATATGCAAAAAGTACTGAGAGGTGCTTCTGTGGCTACATCTAAAAAACATAGCCGAAAAACATACCGAAATTTTTTCTATTCAGAAGAAAGATGGCAGTTTACAGGCATACGATTAGTAAAATGATAGAACAATTTAAAAAAGACATAGAAAATGGCATGAGTTCCAATCCAAAAACATTGCCTTCAAAATATTTTTACGATAAAATTGGAGATGATTTATTTGTACAAATAATGGACTTGCCAGAGTATTATCTCACACGTTCAGAATTGGAAATATTTACTACACAAACGCAACAAATTATTGACGCTTTGCAAGTGACACCAAACACCTATTTTGAATTGATAGAATTGGGTGCTGGTGATGGTTTAAAAACAAAAAAACTGCTTGAAGCATTGGATAAGCAACACTACAAATTTGACTTTTTCCCAGTTGATATCTCTCAAAACGCATTGGATACTTTAGAAGAAACACTAAAAACTGAATTACCAACTGTTTCTGTAAATAAAAAACAAGGCGATTATTTTCAAATTTTAGAATCGCTAAAAAAGACCCATCATCCCAAAGTAATCTTATTTTTAGGTTCAAATATGGGTAACATGAGTGATGAAGTTGCCAGAGACTTTATTTATGAATTAGGTAAGAATCTTAATAAAAATAATAAACTTCTTTTGGGTGTAGATCTAATAAAATCAGCATCAATTGTTCTTCCTGCATATAATGACAGCGAAGGGATTACCAAAGCGTTCAATTTGAATTTATTACAAAGAATCAATAACGAATTAGGAGGTTTTTTTAATATGGATACGTTTAGTCATCATTCAGAATACACAGAAAAAGAAGGTGTAGCAAAAAGTTTTTTAGTCAGCAATGCAAAACAAACCGTACATATTAAAACCTTGAATAAAACTTTTCAATTTGAAAAAGGAGAAAAAATTGCTACTGAAATTTCAAGAAAATATAATGATGAGATTCTAAATAAAATAATTGAAAATACCGATTTCCAAATCACAAAAAAATTGACGGATAGTAAAGAGTATTTTGCCAACTATGTTTTAAACAGAGGCGAAAATGAAAATTAAAACTACCGGGATATTAGGATTAGGAAATGAAACTACAACCTTTTATAAAGCGGAATTGAATACTGCTTACACAAAGCAAACTGACTGTAAAAACATGCTTCCTATTCAATTATTAAGAACCAATTTTGATGAAATAAACAATTTATTACCCAAACCATCTAAGCAACTGGAAGAAATATTACAAACCTATTTAGATGAACTTATAAAATTAGGTGTTGCCCAAATAATTATTCCAAATATTACCTTACACGAAACTATTGATGATTTGAAATTTAACATTCCAATCGTTCATCCTGTACATCTTACAGCATCAGAAATCAAGAAAAATAAGTATAAAAAAGTGGTTCTGTTCGGTTCAAAATACACCATGGAATCCAATTATATAAAAAACATTTTTAAGGAATATGACATTATAACTAGTTTGCCAACCAAAGATGATATGCTGTTTATTGATAACGTAAGAAAACAGGTTTATCAGAAAACCTCAGGCAAAGAATTGATTGATAATTTTAATTTAATGGTTAAAAAATATGCTCAAAATAATGCAATGGTAATCGCTTGTACCGAACTATCTGTTGCATCAACAAACCGTAATGGTAAAGTTTTTGATATGGTTCATATTCAGGTAATGGAGGTTTTGAAAAGAAATTAGTTTAATAAAAGCCATTGTAGAACAATGTATAAAAATAATAGCGGTTTTAGTGCTTAATTAGAAGTGAGTATCTTTGTACAAAAATAGTGCGAAATTGAAAGGTCAGAGCTTTTAAATACGCTACTATTCTTATACTAACCATTGTAGCCAATTAATACAACCTTATATAAAGAAATATAAAGACATGAAAAAAATAACTTATTTAATAGGACTGTTTGTTCTGATTTTGACTTCTTGTCAAACCAATCAAAATAACTCAAATCAACACAAGGAAAATGAGAATGCAATTCCCTACCCTCTTGAAGAGTGGAAGGGAGTGCAAGGAAAAACTTTAGCCGATTCTAAGCCTGATTTTGTGGGTCAAAAAAAGGCCAATAAAGATGCTCCCAATGTTGTTATCATTATGCTGGATGATGCTGGGTACAGCAGTGCTACCTCTTATGGTGGAGTAATGAATACCTCAACGTTTGACAAAATTGGTGATGCAGGTATTCGCTACACTCACATGTCAGTAGCTGCCGTTTGCTCGCCTACTCGTGGCTCTATACTTACTGGTTATAATATTCATCAGATTGGTACTGGAATCATATCTGAGTTTGCATCGGGATATCCAGGCTATAATTCACAAATGGACTATACTACCCCGTCAAT
>JADGEA010000249.1 GCA_016744615.1 Flavobacteriaceae bacterium | reverse complement strand
ATATGAATTAAGGTTTGATGTCCTTTGTTTTATATCAACAAGTTACCCCTTTTTGTTATATCAATTGTAATATTAACTTGTTAATTTAGAAACTGATGAATAAAAATTCTCTCAAAGGGTGAATTGTTGGGAAATCTTAAGGAAAAATATTAAAAAATCCTTTATCTAAAACGAGTCTTTAAATTCTTGGATAATACTTTGAGCTGCTTTTACAGGTGATATTTTAGATGATACAATTTCTTTTTCAAATATTTTCAAATGCTCCTTTATATCCTCTGAGCCATAAAATAATCTTTTTAATTCTTCATTGATATTATTATACATCCACTGTATTTGTTGATTAATTCTGTTTTGTTTAAAATAGCCGTTCTCTAAAACCAACTTTTTATATACTGAAACCTTATCCCAAACATAATCAATTCCAATATTTTTAGTGGATGAGGCAGTACTTACAACGGGTGTCCAACCTGATTTCGATTGTGGGAAAATATGCAATGCATTTTGGTATTGCAGCTTTGCCATTTCACTTCTACGGATATTATCTCCATCTGCCTTATTGATCACAACCATATCTGCCATTTCCATGATGCCTTTTTTAATCCCTTGTAACTCGTCACCTGCACCGGACAACATCAAAAGTAAAAAGAAATCAGTCATACCATGAACAGCCGTTTCAGACTGACCAACACCAACTGTTTCAATCAAAACCACATCATAGCCTGCAGCTTCACATAATAACATGGTCTCACCAGTTTTGTTTGCAACGCCACCTAAAGTATCACCAGATGCAGATGGTCTGATATAGGCATTTTCTAGATTTGCCAACTCTTCCATTCGGGTTTTATCTCCCAAAATACTTCCCTTTGAACGCTGACTGCTTGGATCAATAGATAAAATTGCAACTTTGTGACCCTGATCTATAAGATGCTTACCAAAAACCTCAATAAATGTACTTTTTCCAACTCCAGGAACTCCAGTAATTCCTATCCGAATAGAATTACCCGACCTTGGTAAAACTGCCTGAATGATCTCTTTGGCTAGTTTTTTATCACTTTCTAAATTACTTTCAATAATAGTTATGGCTCTAGAAAGAATTACGCGGTTTCCATCTAATATTCCATTAATATACTCTTCTGCTTTTAGCCTCTTTTTTGGTTTGAATTTCTTACCCACTTTAATAAATATGTTAAATAATATAACAATAGGTCATAAACATGACCACTGACAACTAGTTTTAAAATTTGGAATAAAGGTAATCCTATTTAAAGTAAAAACAGAAATTAAGATAGCTTTTTATATAGAGTATCAACTGTTTTTTAGACAGGGTAATAGCGGTAACTACAACAATATCTCTTTAAAAATCTTTCTTCTGTAATTTTACTTTCATTCTCCAAACTGGTATGACCACCCATAGAGTTAGTACAAATAACGATAAAATCAATCCCAAATCAGTTCCAAAAAATTCTTTAAATACAGCTCCGGTATAACCGAGTAAAGCAGAAATATCTAACTTAAGTAAAATTAATATTCTGGATAGGTCAATTGGATTGAACATGGTTGCCAGCAATGAAAACTTATCCAAAGGATACTCATTTAACATTACAAGTGAAATCAAAAATATTCCGTCGTAAATAACCGCTAAGAATAGCCACATTAAAATGGCATAACCAAAGCCTTTGATTTTATTTTCATTGGATAATGCAATATTGAAAGCCAATGCAACAAAAATAAAATTCAGGAATGATCCAACTACCAAGAGCAATCCAAAATCAAATATAGCAGTAGATCTAAACAGGCCATATAGCAAGAAGGGAATACCCAATCCAAGTACCAGACTTAATGTCAATGAAATAGAGATTCCTATATACTGTCCCATAAAAATTGTACTTCTTTTAATGGGTTGTGCCAGTAACAATTCTGTAAACTCTTTGGAATTATAATAATACATTACTCCAAAAATTGTTCCAATCAAAGGGGTTAGAACAATAATGATATTCATTAAGGTGATCACCGCTTTATTAACATCATTATTTAAAAACAATAATACAAATCCAAGAGCCAGATAAAAAGCAAAATATACATAACTCCAACGGCTACGCATTAAATCGTAAAAGCTGTACTTTAATATTTTAAACATTTTCTTTGGTCATTAAGTTAGCAATAGCATGTTCAAGATCTGTTTGCTCCGTCTGTATCTTTAATTGAGCAACAGTGCCTTTAAAATAAATTTCACCATCTAATAAAAATACTATTTCATCGGCTATTTCTTCTACAAAACTCATGATATGAGTAGTAATTAAAAGCGTTTTTCCTTTTTCTTTTTCTTTTTGAATGATCTCTTTTAAATGTATCAATGAAATAGGATCTAATCCTGTTGTTGGCTCATCTAAAATAATTAAATCACTGTCAAACATAAAGGTTAAAACCAAATTTACTTTTTGCTTGGTTCCTCCGGATAGATTTCCCAGTTTTTTATCTAAAAACAAATCTAATCCAAAAAGGTCTATCAAATCCTGATCATTTACTTCTTTAGGTCGGAGGTTCTTCACCATGGCAATCAACTCATTTACCGAAAGATTTGCCGGAAAATTTGCAATTTGAGGTAAATAATTGATTTGATTTCGGTAATCCCATTGTTTCAATACTGAATTACCATCAATTTTTATATCTCCTGCATTTGGAATAACCATTCCTAAAATACTTTTGATCAAAGTTGTTTTTCCAGATCCGTTTGGTCCCAATATTGCAAAAATTCCACCTTTATTAATCTCCAGATCCAAACCATCTAAAACGGTAAGTTTTCCAAACTTTTTATGTAGGTTATTTATTTCTATCATACAGATATGAATTCTTTAATTTATCTCCAACAACAATTTACTCTGTCACAGGGTTCATAGGTCTCATAATTGGTTTACTATCCTGTAAGTTATCCGGTGTGAAAACAGGTGATACTTTTTCAGAAAAATTAATAATATCAACAAATAAGCTTCGTAATAAAACTAATGTTTCGGGGGTTTTATTTACCACGTAGGAAAATAATTTTACCGGACGATGTGGTACATCACCTATGCCATCTTTATCTAAATCATATCCAGAATATTCACTCCAATAGTTTGCTTCAAATTTATTATCATTTAACCTACTATTATAGGAAAGATCAAATGCATTATACATAAAATTATTAAATTCAAAAACATTGGTATAGCAACCTCCAGTAAATTTTACAGCCCACCCATTTCTTATAAAATGGTTCTCTTTATAACTAATTCTATTACATCCATCTATATTAATTCCAATGGTATTCTGTTCAAAAATATTATTGTAAATATCTGCATCATTAATTTCTTTTAAAAGCAGGCCATAAGAAGCAGTTCCCCAGTTGTAATGAAATGTATTATGATGCATTTTTATAAACTTAGAAAACATTACAGCCACACCGGCGCCATTATTTCTAAATTCATTTCGTTGATACTCGTTATGGTGTGAAAACATAAAATGTAAACCGTAACGGATGTTATCTTCACTTGTATTATTTGAAATAAAACTTTTATTTACAAATTCTAAATAGATGCCGTCTCGCATTCCTATAAGTTCATTTTGCTCAATTCTCATATGTGAACTTTTCCATACATGCACACCATTCCCGGCACTTGTTTCATTCTTTGCATCAGCACGTCCGTGTACTTGATTGTTTTGTACTAATCCATATTTAACCCGTTGTAAAATAAAGCCATAAAATACATTTTCAGCAATATTATCCTTTATTGTAAAATTATTGGAATGAGAAATAAAAATTGCTGCTATCTCTTTTGTGTGACTCATTCCTACATTAGTGAACTTAAATCCCGATATGCTAAAATTATCAGATTTAACAGCAAAAATACTTTCTGTTTTATTCTCAGCATCAATGACAGGATAATCAACACCAATTATGTGGATGGCTCTGTTTATATTTATTTGACTTTCCTTGTAAACACCTCTCTTTACCAGAATTGTATCTCCATCTTTAGCCAATAAAACTGCACCTTTTATCGTTTTTACATCACAGGTAGCACATACATCTATTGTATTTGCGTGAATTGTAAATGTAAAAAGTAAAAAGAGTATTAAAATGTATCTCATACTAATTTGAGAGTTCAATTTTTAACTGATCCCAAGTAAATAATTTACCACCGTTTTCATTTAAAAATTTCTGAGCAATTTCTTCTGAACTAAATGCAGAAAGATTTGCTCCCATCGGACTTTTGATTTTTTCACTAATTAAATAAGTAGCTGTTTTTGCATCTACTAAGTTACCAGGATTTGCATAATCAGCAACCAGTAAAAATTCCATCAGATCTTCATTCTTGTCTTTATTGACTTTCATTACCATACATTCTACAGCATCAAACATATAAGCCCTCCCCTTCTTTGTTACATATTGAGCAGAATGACTTTTATCAACAACTGTCATATCACATAGTAAACAATGATCCTGTCCATAATTGATCTCTTTTGGCTCTACTTTACAGGAAATTGCAAATAACAAACTTAACAATACAACAAAAAATAATGCTCTTGATCTCATTTTTGATATTTTTTTTAGAATACAAATATATATTAAACGAGCATATTATATTTAATATGCTTATTCAAAAATTTTAATATAGACTATGGTCTAACTTTTCTTTGCTTCGTATTTTCCAACAAAAAATGCAATAAAAGTTAAAAACATACCCGTAAACATAAACCATGCTCCAGCTCTTGGATAAGAATGAGCCGTAAAATTAAGTATATCTTTTGTTCCGAATAATGGAGGTTGGAAACCCATAACAGATCCATCGGGATTTTTGAAATTCATAATTGCTTTTGGATCTAAATTATGTCCATAATCATGCTCCCACAAATAAAAATCATACATTCCAGCAATTCC
>JADGEA010000040.1 GCA_016744615.1 Flavobacteriaceae bacterium | reverse complement strand
ATATGATAGTGATCCAATCCTGCCGGCTTAGATTCATTCGCTTCCTGAAATTTTTGCAATTCAATAAAAGTAATTTCTTCTCCTTCTATAACCTTAAATGACACTATATGTACATACATAACTTTACTAATTTATTTATTCAAATATATAAACCCTTTACATAAAAAAGCATGACAAATGTTACAAAATTGGAAGAATTGTATCTGATCTCAAATTACAATATCACATTCAATATTTTTATAGCGATTATCAACTGATAATTGGTGTATTCGATTTAAAAATAGATGACTGGAAGATTTTTCCATTTGATCTTTTAAATCCATTGAAGTCCAGTATTCGATCAAATAGAATTTATTCTTTTTTTTCTTGTCTTTAAAAACATGAAGTCGGTCTAAACCTTTCGGTTTTGTCATGATATTATCATCAAGCATGCTTAATTCATTAGATGAAATTCCGTCTTTTTCATTAATTTTAAAGGTCAAAATATTTACATACATAGTAAGGTTAGTTTAATTAATTACACAAAATAAAAAAATGTCGAATAGTAAAGTTACGTAATATCAGGTAATTAACACGACCTGTAGTGATAAAATTTAGTTAACACGTCCAAATAACTATAAAATTACGATGATTTTTAAAAAATCATGATCTAAAAAACAACATTGACAATTAACAAAGTATCTTTGTTGTTGATTTCAAATTTATTGAATTCCCTTATCAAATGGCAGGTATTTATATTCATATCCCTTTTTGTAAACAGAAATGTTTTTATTGCGATTTCCATTTTTCGGTTTCGCTTTCGCGGAAGGATGAAGTACTAAAAACTATCCAAAAGGAACTGGAATTACGAAAAGGAGAAGTCACAGAAAATATTGAAACTATCTATTTTGGTGGTGGTACTCCTTCCATTTTAACTTCTGGAGAAATTCGATCATTATTAAAAACTATATACCAGAATTATAATATAATAGATACTCCCGAAATTACTTTAGAAGCTAATCCCGATGATCTTAGCCCAACAAAAATAAAAGAACTGGCAGCCACCAAGATCAATAGGCTAAGCATTGGAATTCAATCATTTTTTGATAAAGATCTAAAATATATGAACAGAGCCCACACTGCAAAGGAAGCCATAGACTGCTTATCTTCTGCCATTAGCAGCTTTGATAATATTACCATTGATCTTATTTATGGCATACCAAATATGACCGAAGCCAGATGGAAAGAAAATCTGGATACTGTTTTTAAACTAAACATTCCTCACATTTCAGCCTATGCCTTAACCGTTGAAAGCAGGACTGCTTTGGCAAGTTTTATCAAAAAAGGAAAATATCCTCCGCTTGACGAAAAACAAGCTCAACATCATTTTGAAATTTTGACAAAAAAAACAAAAGAGCAAAATTATATTGCCTATGAGATTTCAAACTTTGGAAAAGAGGATTATTTTTCAAAACACAACACATCTTACTGGCAGGGAAAACATTATATAGGAATTGGACCTTCGGCACATTCTTACAATGGAAAAACCAGAAGCTGGAATGTTGCAAATAATGCGAAATACATCAAAGCTATTCAACAAAATAAACTGCCTTTAGAAATAGAATATTTATCAAAAAATGATCGATTCAATGAAATGATCATGACTGGTTTACGAACTATTTGGGGAGTATCCTTAGATAAAGTTGAACAGGATTTTGGTGTGATTTTTAAAGAAAATCTCATACATAAATCTCAAAAATATGTGCAGAATAAAACTCTGAAATTCAAAAATAATATCCTTTTAATTACGAATAAAGGTAAATTTTTAGCAGATGGAATTGCATCAGATCTGTTTGAGATATAAATACTAACCATAATTATGTTAATTATTACTATATTTAATTAATCAACCAATTCATATATTAAAATGGAATCACTTTTAGGTCTTTTATTGGGAGCAATTCTTACATATTTCGGATTAAACTATTTAAAATTGCAAAAGAAAAATGAAGTTACTAACGCTCAATCTGTTATCCTTATAGAAAAAATGAAAAAGGTTTGGAAGTTGATCACTGTTGAAGGAGATTTTGCTGAAATATATCATTATGAAAATACCAAAGAGCGTTTTTTAAGTATGATCTCCAGTAAAAAAAAAGCCATCCTATTGATCAATGCAAAAGCTCATGTTGGATTTGATCTATCCAAAATTAAAATGGAAGCCATCAATGAAAAAAAGGTGGTCAAATTAACCAAATTTCCAAATCCGGAGGTTCTTTCCTTAGAAACCGATTTAAAATACTATGATAAAAAAGAAGGTCTGTTCAATAAATTTGACTCATCCGACCTTACGGAATTAAATGCAAAAGCAAAAGATTTCGTTATGTCTAAAATTCCGGAAAGTGGCTTGTTGGAAACTGCAAAAAACGAAGCACTTGAAGCTGTTTTAATGATGCAAAGTATTGTTGAGACCATTGGATGGACTCTTGATTATCAAGATTTACTATTGCCAAATGTTCAAAAAAAGAACTTAACTTCTACGACTACAAAAAAAATAGAACAATAATGTGATTTGAGTTACAAATACAATTAAAAGGTCGCCATAATTTTGCCCAGTATTTGAAACAATAAAAATTAGAATATTATGAATATAGATATTAGTTTTGATCAAACTGGCAAAATTATTCCTTCGATGAATGGAAATGAGATCACAATGGACGAATCTCCTTACGTGATTTATTTAGCAACAGCAGGTATGTGTTCTGCAGTATATGTGAGAGCATTTTTAACCCAAAGAGGTATGTCATTAGAAGATGTAACTTTAACACAAATAATGGATTATAATCGTACGACAAATATGATTGAATCTATTGAAGTAAAAGTAAATTTACCAGAATCTTTTCCTGCAAAGTATAACAAAGCAATTAAAGCTACAGTTGACCAATGTCCTGTTAAAAAGCACATGGTTACACCTCCTGCTGTGACGGTAACTACTAATTTAGATGTTAATGTCAACGCATAAATAAATTTTACCAGTTTTAGAAAAAATTGGTTTTTAGTTAAGTATTTAAAAGCTTCCTCTTTCGAGGGAGTTTTTTTTTGACTTAATTCTTAAAAACAAATCATCAATTAAGGAAATTTTAAAATTTCATAACAAATCAGACTATTATTTGTAATTTGCTATTCTAAAAATCACTCCCTTGAATCAGGAAAAAGCATTAGCAATATTAAAATCCGGTAAAAATATCTTTTTAACCGGATCTGCCGGTACAGGCAAAACCTATGTATTAAACCAATATGTTAAATACCTGAAAGAAAGAAATATTCCAGTATCCATTACTGCATCAACAGGTATTGCAGCTACACACCTCGAAGGAACTACAATTCATGCCTGGTCGGGTATTGGAATAAAAAACTCTCTTTCAACCAGAAATTTACAAGACCTTAGGAAAAAGAAATATCTTAAAAAAAATATTGATAAAAGTAAGGTTTTGATCATTGATGAAATCTCCATGTTACACAAAAAACAACTGGACATGGTGAATGTAGTGTTGAAATATTTTAGAGAAACCGAAGAAGCTTTTGGTGGAATTCAACTGATACTTTGTGGAGATTTTTTTCAACTCCCCCCTATTGGTGACTATAATGAAACCAACCGTGATAAATTTTCATTCATGTCGCAATCATGGCTGGACGCAAACCTTAGTATTTGTTATTTAACCGACCAGTATAGGCAAACGGATAATACACTCCATCAAATTTTGAATGAGATCCGTATCGGAAATATATCACAAAATTCAAAAGACATTTTGAGTTCCAATCAAGTAGAACTGGATGTAGAAGAACCAACAAAATTATATACCCATAATGTGGATGTTGACAGGATAAATATCCAGCATTTAAACTCCATAAAAGGCAAAAAAGAAAATTATAAAGCAACGATAAAAGGAAATTTAAAACTTGCCGAAACGGTAAAAAGATCTATTATGGCACCTGAAAAACTGGAAATAAAAATTGGATCTAAAGTGATGTTTGTAAAAAATAACCATGAAAAAGGTTATTTAAATGGTAGTTTAGGAAATGTAATTCGCTATAATGGCGACGGACTCCCAGTAGTAAAATTACTCAATGGCTATGAAATCACTGCCGAACATGAAGACTGGAGAATTGAAGATGAAAGTGGCAAAATGCTGGTAAGTTTTCAGCAGGTTCCTTTGCGATTAGCTTGGGCAATTACAGTGCATAAAAGTCAGGGAATGACCTTAGATGCTGCCGAAATGGATTTAAGTAAAACCTTTGAAAAAGGACAAGGTTATGTTGCTTTATCAAGAGTTAAAAGCCTAACAGGATTAAATTTAACAGGCTATAACAATATTACACTAGAAGTGGATGAACTAGCTTTAAAAGCCGATAAAAGATTTCAGGAATTATCCATAGTTGCAGATTATAAAAACGAGGGAAAAGAACTTGAAAAAAAAGCATTACAGTTCATTAAAAAAAGTGGAGGAATCTCCAATTTAGATGAAATTTCCGAAAACAAAAGAAATCTTAAAAAAGGAAATAAAACAAAAAAGAAATCCACTTATCTGATAACCAAACAACTTATTGACGAAGGTTATGATCTTAAAAAAATAGCAAAAGAAAGAGAACTGACTATAGGGACAGTTTCCACCCATTTAATCAGAGTATCAGATCTTTATCCCAATACAGATCTATCAAGATTCAAACCAGATAATAAAATCATTTCCAAGGTTAAAAAGGCCAGGAATGAAATATTAAAAGCCAATCCATCTGAAAATACAATCAGTTTAAAACCAATTTTTGACCAACTTAACGGTGAAATAAGTTATGGAGATATAAAACTAGCTTTAGTTTTTTTGTGAAAAAATACATCCTATGAATACTGAAGAATTTAGAACATATTGTTTAAGCAAACCTTGTGTAACAGAACATTTTCCTTTTGATGAAGTTACATTAGTTTTTAAGGTTTGTAATAAGATCTTTACTCTTTCTGGTTTAGAAAACAATCCTCCAAAAATAAATTTAAAATGTGACCCCGAAAAAGCTATTCAACTTCGTGAAGAATATGATGGAATTATCACACCCGGGTTTCATATGAATAAAAAGCATTGGAATACAGTAGAAATTTCTAATCTGCCACAAGATTTTATTAAAGAACTTATTGACCACTCCTATAACCTGATCGTTAAAAGTTTACCAAAAAAATTACGTAATCAATTGATATAAACCCAAAATACTGGTTTATTCAAGGTGAGTTCAAACTAAAAAGAAACTCCTGCTCCCAAAGAAAAGGCATTAATACCAGTAACTCCTATGGTAAAATGTTGATATCCAGAAGAAATATGATAATTTCTCAGATGATATTTTAACAATATTTTTGTTTTATTTACGGATTGCTGATTGATAGATGATCCTTTAAAAGAAACCAACAAACTAATTGGTTTTTTAATAAACCATTCACCACCTATACCATATAAAAATCCACCTTTTTTAACAGTATTTCCTACATACATTGCTCCTAAACCAAACCAAAAATCTATTCTTTGAGTTCTAACTCTATGGTAGTTTACCATAGCTGTATAAATAGAGAGTTTATCGGTAACACCTCCAACTTTTTCAAATAGCTGTAAATAATCTGCTTCAATACCTATCCGTTTTAAAAACCTAAAATCAATGTTTAAATCATTACCATACAAATTCTTATTTTCTACTATAAAATTGTTTGAAATATCAAATCTGGCTAATTTGTAATTTGTAGAATCGGTATATAAATAATTTCCGCTTTTTGCAATTTTAAATGGATATTCAGAAATTTCAGCATCATGCATTTTTGTATTCATTTCTGGGGGAGATTCAATAAGAATTCCATAGGATAGATAAAAAGCAAGAGTTCCAATAATATCGATAAAAATATTACCCGAACTAATTATATTTCCATTTGTATTTATTGAAGTTGATTGTGTATATCCACTATTTGTATCTGTTTCTTCTGTTAAACTTTTCTTTGCTTTGTCAAGTTTTCCTTCTTGAGAAAAACATGTTGTTGAAAAAATAAAAAGAAGAATAAATATAATGAATAGAGCTTTCATAGTCACGATTAAAGTGATTATGTATCAAAAATCAAACCAAAAAATTTTTATGATTAACTAATTGCGGCATATTTTAAAGGAATTTGTATTAATATTTCACTTCTTAAAACAACAATAGAAACTAAAAGATTATTTTTGTATATAAATAATTAAAAATGAGTGTAAAAGATGAATTATTAAAACGCAGTGATTCTAAATGTGAATTATGTTCCAATACCGAAAACTTACAAGTCTATTCCCTTCCGCCAAATGCAAAGGAAACCATTGATGACAGTATTCTTTTATGTGGGGTATGCATGGTTCAAATTGAAGATCCTGATAAAACAGATGTAAATCACTGGCGTTGTTTAAATGATAGCATGTGGAATGAAAACACTGCTGTACAAGCAGTTGCATGGCGTATGTTAAGTCGTTTAAAAAATGAAGGCTGGCCACAAGACTTATTAGATATGATGTATTTAGATGGAGAAAATTTAAAATGGGCTCAGGCAACAGGTGAAGGAATAGATGAAAGTGAAAAAATTATTCATAGAGATATAAATGGCGTTGTTTTACAAACCGGTGATTCTGTGGTTTTGATCAAAGATCTAAAAGTAAAAGGCTCAAGTATGGTTGCAAAACAAGGAACTGCAGTCCGCAGGATTTCACTTGATCCTGATAATGCAGAGTACATTGAAGGAAAAGTCGGGCCAACTCAAATCGTCATTATTACAAAGTATGTAAAAAAAATAGGGTAATATATCTTATATTAATTCTATTGTAAAATATATAAAAACACACTCCAAACAAATTGATTTAAACCATTTCTATCATGAGATATCCTAAACTTCCAGCTACACTTTTTACAAGAAATAGAAAACATTTCATTTCTAAAATGAATCCAAATGCCATTGCAATTTTAACATCCAATGATCTGATGCCTACAAATGCAGATGATTTGATGGGATTTGCGCAGAATAATGATTTATTCTACTTAAGTGGAATTGATCAGGAAGAATCAATCTTATTAATAAATCCTGATGCATCATTACCTGAAAACAAAGAGATACTTTTTGTAAAAGAAACCAATGATCTAATCAAAGTGTGGGAAGGTGATAAACTCACTAAGGATCAAGCAACTGAAATATCAGGAATAAAGAATGTGAAATGGGTAAAAGATTTTGAACTCACATTACAATACATGGCTTTTGATGTAGATATATTCTACTTGGGGCATAATGAGCATAAAAAAACAACTACAGCCAGTATGCTTACTCAACAGAATAGAATGATACAGTTTTGCAAAGAGAAATATCCGCTACATGAGTATAAAAGAGCTGCAAAGATCACCCGGGAAATTAGACAGATCAAATCTAAAGAAGAAGTTGTATCCATTCAAAAAGCCGTAGATATTAGCATTGGTGGATTTAAAAAGGTTTTAAAAGCGGTTAAACCCGAAATGATGGAGTATGAACTGGAAGCTGAACTTACCTATGAACTACTCCGTAAAGGCGCAAAACGAAATGCATTTATGCCCATCGTTGCTTCGGGTGAAAATGCCTGTGCTTTGCATTATAACACCAATGATAATAAATGTAAGGATGGAGATATGGTTCTGATGGATTTTGGGGTATGTTATGCCAATTATAATTCAGATACAACGAGATGTTTTCCTGTAAATGGTAAATTCTCCAAACGACAAAAAGAGGTTTATAATGCAGTTTTACATTGCTTAAAAGAAGGTTCTAAATTGTTAAAACCGGGAGTTTTATCTGTCGATTATGAAAAGGAAATGGCTTTGTTGGTAGAAGAACAACTAATAGGTTTGGGATTATTAAAAGAAAGGCAGATAAAAAAACAGGATCCTAAAAATCCTTTATATAAAAAATATTTTATGCATGGTACTGCTCATCATCTCGGACTCGATGTGCATGATGTAGGATTATACACCCGTGCTTTTGAACCTGGAATGGTGCTTACCTGTGAACCGGGTATTTATATCTCGGAAGAAGGAATTGGGTGCCGATTGGAAAATGACTACCAAATTACCGAAAATGGCGCTGTTAATCTTTCTGAAGGTATGCCTATTGAGATTGAAGACATAGAAGCCCTTATGAAAAAAGGTTAAATTATTTTTCGGTACTACTGTTATTTTAATGGAAATGTAATTTCACTCTCCCGATAGTCATCGGAATGACAATTAGGAACATTTACCATTAAATTCATGGAAGTACCTATTTTTTTAACCAACCATTAATTATCGTGTAAATCTCTTTTTGTTCCTCGTTATTAAAACTTTTTATTCTCGTAGTATGACTTCCTTTCGACTTCACAAATTTGAACATTTCTCGTTGATTTGCTGTAGCACTTAAATCAACTGCTGTAGCATTCCAGGTATCATATTCTCCATAAATAAAAATCATTTTCTCTGCAGAATTATCGAGATACGTTTTAATTTCTTGCATCGATTTTAAATCGTATTCTTTTGTAATTCCTTTTGGAAAAGCCCAATCAAATTTATAGATCTCTTCTGTATGAAGATATTGTTTAAAAGGAGCGGTTTCGTAACCATAAATTCCTTGTTGGGTTAAGGCTGCCCAAAAATAGGGTTGCAAGTCATCTACAGATTTACTTTCAAAAAATCCATAACCAACAACATCTAAAAGATGGTTGTAAATTTCTTGGGGTGTAGCACTTTTATTAGGAATTTTTTCCGTTTTATTGCCCCATTGCCAAAAAGCAAAAGAATATTCTAAAATGGTATAATCTATGGCTTTTTCCTCTCCAAACTCCCAAGACATATGGTGTTCTTTTGCAGTGTCTTTTAATATTTTTAATAGACTTGCTCGGTTTTTAAAACATAAATTTTGAAATTGTTTTACTTTTTCTCGATCCTCTTCTGTTCCTACATTTTTTAAAAATTCATAAACTCTAGGGTCTTCTCGTTGGAAGTTTAATGGACCCACATAACAAACAGAGGCATCTACATTATCTGGGAAAAAACGACGGTGTGCCATAGTAGTTTGACAGCCTTTAGATATTCCTGTTGTGATAAATTTAGAATTTGGATAAATCGCACTACGAATGGCATCTATGATAATTTTTTGATCTTTTGCAGAATTTTCAATGGTTAATGTATTCCAATCAATTTCTTTGGGTCTTGAATTATTAAAGTAACGATGTTCTATAGTAAGTTGATTGGCTTGATATTGTGAAGCTAATTCACCAGCTTTTTCAGAATAAATACCATAGCCTTGCAATTCTACAATAACGGGTTTCTCCTGATCTTTAAAACCCAAGAAAACACGCTGTCTAAATGTTCCTTTGCTTAAATTATTATGATCAATAGGTTGTTTAAACCATATTTCGAAGTTTTTGTCAAAATGACTTACAGTGTCTCTTTTTTCGATGCTAACAATACTTTCAATGGTAGCTAGTTTTTCAAAAATAGAGATAACTACTTTTTTATCTTTCGCTTCTGTCGTTTGTGCATTCATGTTTATCGCAAAAGCGACAATGAATAGAAATAATAATTTTTTCATCTGTTTAAATTTAAAAAATGGACAATATGCAGAACCTTGACTACTGGCTAGAATATCTCTCGCAATTTAATAATTCTAGTTTAATAATTTATATTTTTAATGCACCTTGAGTTAATTTCACTTGATAAATATTGCAATCACGATTCATGTTTCGCTTCTTCCGCCAAGGAAATACCCATCATTCGAATTTTTATCAGTTTTTCATATTTTTATATAAGAAATTAAAACAACTATAAGTGTAAATTCCAAAAAGATAATGATTTGCATAACCTATTTTTTTACGGGTCACATTAAAAATATGGGGAGTAATTCTTTAACTAAAAATAGCTGATTCAAGTTTCTCAATAAAACCTTTTTTTAATAATGGCTCTAACGCCATTGTTTAGTGGCATTATTGAAATAGAATAACTCAAAAAAAATGAGTTATTTCCAGTTCAACAAGCCCATCATTACCACCATTATTTGAAATAATATTTCTTCTCCCCACAAAATTAACGCGACCCTTTTTTTACGGGTTTTATACTAAATGAATAAAGATATTTTTTGTTTGCTGGAATGGTATATTCTTTATGGACTAATCTTCCCCAAGAAGTATCTCCACCAACACCCATTTGCATAAAATCGATGTTCCATTGCACAGTTTCACCAATTTTAATATCGGCGCCATGTTTTTTGGTTACAGGTACCAATCCCGAGGCAGATTCTACAGCATCCTTGCTGTTAAAATCTATTTCACGCATTGGAAATGGCCACACACTTACATTTAATAATACATTAGAACTGACTTTCAATTTAAGATTATTTGAGGCGATTTCCATCCATCGAACATCCGTTTTATTTCCTGTTTCTTGAGGTCTCGAATACCGATGAAACTGATCTGTAATTTTCCCTGAATAGACTCCAGTTTTTTGACCTGTTTTACGATCCCAATAACTTTCCTCCGGACCTTTGCCATACCATGCTACATCCTTAAATGTATTTGGAACGGTAAGATACATCCCTAATCTTGGGATGTTCGGTAAACCCTTTTGATTTGGTTTAAAAGAATAATCTACTTTTAAGTCTCCATTGTTATTTAAAATATAAATAACAGTTACCGAAGCTTCTTTGTTTGGGATTTCATAAGATACTGTAAATGCTACTTCAGAATTACTTTTATTAAAAGGCTTTTTTACCAAAGTAGCCTTGTAATTATAAGTGGCATCTTGCCAAATTTTCGCCCATTTATGCATGTCATTTCCAAGATCATTATCGGTAGGAGGACGCCAAAAGTTAGGGCGTATAGCTTGATTGGTAATTTCTTTTCCTTCATAGTACCAAGATTTAATTTCTCCAGACTTGGAATTGATTTTAAAATCAATTAGATCATTTTTTATCTGAATAACCTCTTCATTAAAGATAATTTCTAATAGATTATCACTAGATTTTAAAGTGGTAAAATGAGCACTTTTATTTAAAATAAATTGATCCCAAGCTATTTCATGACCTTTTGGAATTAATTCCGTTTCCTCTTTTTGAAGCAAACGAACTTCCATAATAAATTCTGTTTCAGGAATAAAGAAAGTAGGAATATCTTTAAAGGTTACTCTTTTGGTTTGTTGTGGTTGTAAGCCTATAGAAATATGTTCTTTTAAGATTTGCCTTTCCCCATTGGTAAGGATTGAAATTTCTAATTCTTTATCAGATAAGTTTACAAAGAAATTTTTGTTTGTAATTTCAACTATACCATTCCCTAAATAATTAAATTGAACCGGTTCGTATACTTTTTTAACTTCCGATAAATGAGGATGGGCATTCCGATAAGGATCAACCAAACCATTATTTAAAAAATTTCCGTCGGTAGGTAAATTGGGATGATAATCGTGCCCATAAGCTAAATAGGGTTTTCCGTTTTTATCTTTATACTCTAAACTTTGGTCTACCCAATCCCAAATATAACCCCCTTGAAGGTTGGGGTAGGTTTCAATAATATCCCAATAATCTTGAAGATTACCCACTGAATTTCCCATAGCGTGGCAATATTCTATCATGATAGAAGGTTTGCCGGAATCTGATTTTCCATGGGTAATTAAATATTCTGGTTTTGGATACATGGGGCAGTAAACATCGGTGTAATTTTCTTTCCCCGCGGGTTCGTACTGTACTATTCTATTGGTGTCTTGATCTTTTAACCAATGGTAGGTTTTCTTAAAAATTTCCCCTTCACCAGCTTCATTTCCTAAAGACCAAGAATATATAGAAGGATGGTTTCTATCCCGATAATACATCCGTTTTGTACGCATCATATGCGCGGGTAGCCAACTCATTTCGTTACCAATTTGAGTGTTTTCATCGATCGCTAAGGGATGACTTTCAATATTGGCTTCATCGATGACATATAAACCATGTTGGTCACATAAATCCAACCAATAGGGATCATTAGGGTAATGTGAAGAACGTACCGCATTGATGTTGTTTTGTTTCATTAACCGGATGTCTTTTTCCATAGATGTTTTAGAAACCACATGACCGGTAAATGGATCCGTTTCGTGCCGATCGACTCCTTTAAAATATACTGCCTGTCCGTTGATTAATACCTGAGCATTTTTAATTTCAACTCGTTTAAAACCAATTTGTTTTTTAATGAATTGATTTTTATCCAAACCAATCAAAAGGGCATATAAATTCGGAATTTCAGCAGACCACGTTTTTACATTTTGGATAATTTTATCTACTTCAATTGCTACGGTTGAATTCGCTGGTATCGCAATGATTTTAGTTTCTTTGAATTCATCTTTTAATGAAACGGTTATTTCTTTAGTTATATCTTTATCTGTTTCATTGGTTATGGAAATCGTCCCATTAAAAATTCCGTTTTGATAAGAATCATCCAAGGTAGTATTGGCATAAAAATCTGAAATATATACTTTGGGGCGAGCATATAAATACACTTCCCGCTCAATACCACTCATACGCAACATATCCTGACTCTCTAGATAACTAGCATCACTCCAGCGAAATAGCTGTAAAGCAATTAGATTTTCCCCTTCTGTTAAATAAGAGGAGATATTAAATTCAGCTGGTGTTTTACTTCCTTGGGAATACCCAACATATTCTCCATTGATATATACATACATCGCAGATTTCGCTCCAGCAAAATGGAGGATAATGTCCTCTGATAAATATTCTTTGGTTAAGTGAATTACTTTACGATAGGTTCCAACCGGATTATAATCGGTTGGTGCATCAGGCCATTTTGTGGTAAATGGATAACGCTCATCTAGATAAATAGGATGCCCAAATCCTTCTACTTCCCAATTGGCAGGAACTGGAATGGTTGTCCAATTAGCATCATCATAATTTTTATGCTGAAAAGTAGTAGGACGTTTTTTAAGGTTTTTAACCCAATTAAATTTCCAATCCCCATTTAAACTTAAAAACCGTTTTGAATTTTCTTTTTCAGAAATATCCGGACTTTCAAAATTAAAAAAGGAAGCCCTTGGATCTAATTTATACTCTTCAAATATTTCATGATTATAATGAAAAATTTGCGTTGCAATTTCAGGTAAAGATTCTTGTTTGCATTCTATAAAAAGAAAAGCTAAAAATAAGGATAAGATATATTTATTCATAATTAGGGAATTCATATTACATAATAGACATCATAAAATCTTCAGCAAAAATTTTGCGTAGATAAAATATCAATTCTTCGGCATTCTCTTTTGTAAAAACAATAGGAGGTTTAATTTTTAATACATTGTAGTCGGAACCATCGGTACTCATTAAAATCCCGTGATCTTTCATTCTGTTCGCTATATAATCGGTTTGCGCAGCTAATGGGTTTAATTGAGAGTCTACCAATTCAATTCCAAGAAATAACCCTTGACCTCGAACCTCTCCTATAATTGAAAATTCCTTCGCTAAGGTTTTCAATTCACCTTTTAAAAACTCACCAACAAGCAAAGCATTTTCTTGTAATTTTTCTCGTTTTACAGTACGAATCACCTCGGTGGCGATGGCACAAGAAACTGGATTTCCGCCAAAGGTGTTAAAGTATTCCATTCCGTTTGCAAATTTATTCGCGACTTCTTGTGTACAAGCCACTGCTGCAATGGGATGGCCATTTCCTAGAGGTTTCCCAATAGTTACAATATCAGGAATCACATGGTGCAATTGGAATCCCCAAAATGTTTTCCCCATCCGACCACAACCGGTTTGTACTTCATCTGAAATACAAATACCTCCAGCTTCCCGAACCATTTGATATGCTTTTTCTAAAAATCCTTCAGGCAACTCTATTTGTCCACCACAACTAATAATGGGTTCGATAATAAACGCTCCAACATTTCTTCCCTTATTCTGAATAGTTTCAATTTGCTTTTGGACTTCCTTTGCATAATCTTCCGCAGTATGATCTCCTCTGTATTTTCCTCTAAAAGCATCCGGTAAGGGAAAAATATGCGTGTGTTCTGGTGCTCCTTTTCCTCCTTTGCCATCAAATTTATAAGAGGAAATATCAATACACATATTGGCATTTCCGTGATAGCCAACTTCTGAAGCAATCATATCTTTTTCGCCCGTAACTGCTTTAACCATTCGTATTGCCAACTCATTAGCTTCGCTTCCCGAATTCACAAAATGCAATACATTTAATTCTGGAGGTAGGGTTTCAATAAGCTCTTTTGCTAAGGCATTGATGTTTTTGTGTAAATAACGTGAATTGGTATTGATGAGTGTCATTTGCTCTTGCCCCGCTTTTACAACTTGATAGTTTTCATGACCTACGTGAGCCACATTATTTACAGTATCTAAATATTTTTTTCCGAAGGAATCTATTAAATAAGAACCCGCCCCACGAACCATTTCAATAGGCACTTTATATTGTAAACTTAAACTTTTACCCAAATGCTTTTTTCGATAATGAATGAGGTCTTCTTGAGTGTTATTTTCTTTTTTCTGAAGTGCTTCAGAATTAAATAATAAATTAGGATCTGGACAGATACTTTTCCAAACTTCCATTTCTGAATAATAAGCAACCCTAGGATAATCTTTTTGATAGTCTAAAAGAGATAATAGTACCTGAAAATGTAGATGCGATGTCCAATTTCCATTTTCAGGAGAATTACCTACTTCTCCAATTTTCGATCCTTTTTTTAGGATATCTCCTATGTTATTTTTAGTAGCACTTTCTACACTTAAATGCCCATAAAGCGTATAAAAAGTTAAGGATTGAGTTTGATGTTTTAAAATAACTAATCCACCATATTCTTTATCTCCAGTATCATTTATTGCAATCACTACTTCACCATCTAATATGGCATGAACAGGAGTTTTTGATGGTAACCAATAATCGATACCTAAATGAATCGTCCTGCTTTCTCGCCCGTAATTTCCAATTCGATCATAGGCAGATGAGGTGTAAATTGGTCTGGGTTCTAAATACCCTCCAGCAATTATTTTGGTTGGAACTTCTTTTTGAAGTTGCTCTTTTTTAAACTGAAATAATGCTAGATTATCAAAGTCTTCTTGATGTCCTATCCATTTGCTCGAAACACTTAAATCGATTGGATGAACTTCATTTAGTTGGATTGAAGGAAATAATTTTGAAAGTTGAAATTGATTTTTAGAAGCCCAATTATCAAATTGATTTTTATTTGGATGTGCCGTAAATCCACATGCTTCTCTAAAACTATACTGTGCAAAATCTGGAGAAATCTGATGCCATTTTATTAATACTTCCCAAGCAGATTTTTCACTAATCCATAGATATGCATTGTCTGGTTCTGCAATTTTACTCATTGCAGATTTGGTGACAATAATCACTAATCGCATAGCAATGGCATTGTATAAGTATTCTAATTCTTTCTCTTCTAAGGGAAAAGTTGAATGATAACCCTTCACTAATGCAAGTGAAGCATCTAAAGAATCATTATGTCCCATAGCACCATATGCACAAAGTATGGCTAAATCATTTATAGTTTGCGTGTATATGGCATCTCCATAATCAATGGCTGCTTTTGCCTTTGGATGAAGCAGGTCTGAAGAAACTATAATATTATTGTCATTAGGGTCATTATGAACGACACTTTTTCGAAGTTTTTTATAAGAAGTTTGAATCGCTTCAAATTTATCCTGATGATAAGAAATAATCTCTTTTTTATCTGAAGAAAATAAATGAAGGTGCTCTTTGGTCCAAAGAGATTGCGCAACATCCCATTCGAATTTATAATGCGCCTCGGGATGATCAAAACTCTGAAGTGCTTTTGTTAGCAAACCACATTGTTCGCCTAAACTAAATCTAAAATTTTCTAATTGTGGATTTACAGCACTCCAAACCCTACCAGAAACCCAGGTTAGCATTCTCACAAAACGTTTCTTTCCAAATTCATCTGTTATTTCGGAAATAGAATTTCCATTTATATCTGTAACTACTTTTGGAGCAATCAAATCTTCATCGCTGGCTTCAATAGATTGCAATAAGTTTTGCTGAAATTCAAGGTATTTTTTATTTTCTTCAGGGCGTGATATTTTTAGAATATATCCTTCTTCGTTTTCTATTTTAATTCTAAAATTAAAATCAATATATCCTGGTAAGGAAGATGCTTTTCCCTTAATATTATAAAGCTCAAAAAGGATTCTTTCGGCTTGATTAGTAGTTATTTTGATCGTGTTGTAATCCATTTAGTCATTTATTAAAAGCATTATAATATGTGCAGCACTCCAACTAAAGTTTTGTGCATTTAGTCCTTCTCCTGTAATAGGGTGGTAATTTTCTCTTATAGATTTTCCTTTTCCTAATACCCCTTCTGCTCCCTCGAGTATTTGAATGGTTGCTTTATCTGCCTCTTCATTAAATCCATAATTTCGCAAGACTTTTACGCCAAAATAAGCTTGATCTAACCAATTAGGACCTCTCCAATACCCTTTTAATGGGTTGAATTTTTCATGATCTGCACTCATCGTTTGAAAAGGTATTTTAGTATAAAATTTTTCAGGATTCATCATGTTATTTTTTACAGCTTCTGCTTGTTTTTGAGTAGCAGCCTTTGCCCAAAGCGCTGTCCAACCTTCGCTACCTTCTCCTTTAATAAAAGTATCTCCTTCTAAATTAGTATCGTAAAACCAACCATCTTCATCATCGTAAAATTGTGATTGAATTTGAGTTTTTAAAAGACTTGCTTCTGTCTCAAATCGTTTTGCTTCGTCTGTTTTTTGAAGCGCTTTAGCTAATGTTGAAAGGTATAATTTTTCTGCAAAAAGATAAGCATTTAGATCAACGCTTTCCTGATTTAATGAAAAAGCTCCTTCTTTGTTTTTTAAGATTTGTGAATCATCAAAACGAATGGCGTTATCCATGCCACTTTCCCATTTCGCGGCAATTAAAGTTCCATCTGTTGAACCATATTCACATAAACCATCCCGATCATGATCACGATCATTATACCACCATTGATGGTATTTTTTAAGTTTTGGATATATTTCTTTTATAAAACTAAGATCCTCATCTCTTTCAAATATTTTATAAACTGCCCATGCTGAAAGCGGAGGTTTTGTATCTCGATAATTATGTTTTTCAATTAAAGTATCTCTAAAAACACAATCGACAATAAAACCATCAGGTCTTTGAAAATCGAACATCGCCCTCATTTGGTTTTTTGCTAATTCTACATTGAAATAAGATAAGCCTACTGCGTGTTTCCAACTATCCCAAGACCAAAATCCGTTAAACCATTCGTAATGATAACTAGGGAATAGGCCATCATGTTTGATTTCACCTGCCGGAATACGCCAATTGTTTTGCAATGTTAAATGTGCTTTGGCTAAAACTTCAGCATATTTGTCATCCATCAATTGCGGTTTTCTATTTTCTATAAGTAATTTTAACTGGTTGTTTTTTTCTCGTTTTCGAACATTCATAATTGAATCAAAATTCACACTGTTTATGAGTTTTTTTTCTTCTTTCCAAGAATATTCTGGAAAAATAAAGGTATGAGTGATAACAATTTCTTTAGTTTCGTTGGGCAATATACCAAATGGCTTCATCTGAATAGTATAAAATTTACTTTCATTTGAAATATCAATACTTTGAATGTTATTATTTGTTTGAATATATCCAATTGAAGAAGATTTTTCTGAAATCATTTTTACAGCATTATTCTCAACTGACAGTAAAATACCAATATTGGAAACCTCTCCATGGATACTAGCATTGACCTGAATATGACTATTACTCATGTTTTTAATAAGAGTTTTTTGAATTGCTGTATGACCAGAAATAAAAACCAATTCCTGTTTTAACTCAATATTTTCGTTTTTAAATAGCTGTTCTAAATGACTGGAATAACTGTTTTGCTGAATCAAATCATTTTCAAAGTCAATTATATTCTCACTATTATGTTCTGTAGAAAGATGTAATTTCGATAGAGATTTACTACTCCAAACACCGTTTTGTTGTGTCATTAAAAAAGGCCCAGAAAAGCCAATTGAATGTTTACTTGTTTTTGGAAAACCATATCCAAACCAAGCACCTTGATCTGAAAACATTAAACCAGATTTATCTAATGAATCTTTTGGTGTAACACGATAATCTAGAATATTTTCACTGAAGTTTAAGAAACTATTTTTTCTGTCTATTTTTAATAATTCGTTAGAGTTATTACAACCAAAATTCAATAACAAAACTAGAACAACTATATGTTTAACTACTTTATTTAAATGCATTTTTGCAACCATTTCAAATTCTTACTCTTATTAAAATTCTTGTTCTAACAAAATTCGATTATTTTTCTTTAAGATTTTAAAAATAACCTTTACTTGACCTTTCAAATTCATTTTTTTAGAAACCATTAATTAATAATAATACCGATATTTGTATTTATAGTAATCGGTGAAAATGTTATAATAATGGTATATTCCATTATGATTTATAAATATCAGCAGATGAATAAATTGATAAAGCTTATTTTTTTTACATTCGTATTTATTGGTTTTACCGTTCATGCACAAACTAATATATGGGATGAAAACCCATTTGATTCTCAATTAGAATTAGATAGCTTGTTAACCATTTTACCTAAATCTCATGGTAAAGAAAGAATACCTATATTAAATAGAATTGCTGAGATTTACTGGTCTATAAACCCGGATAAAACTATAGAATATGCAACTGAAGCCTTACAATTATCAGTTAAATTTAAAAATGAAAGTCAAGAAGGTTTAGCTCTTATTAATCTTTGCCAAGGCTATTTGTTTAATGATTTCTATGAGATAGCCTTACAATTTGGAATACAGTCACTAGAAATTAGAAACAAAATTGGAAATGATTATGATTTAGCTTTTACTCTGCGTACTCTTGGGTGGTTATATTACGACATTGGGTATCTTGATAAAGCACTACAATATCATACAGAAACTTTAAAAATACACAAAAAAATTGGCGACAATGAACGAGTTGCATATAGTTATAATAGTATAGGACTCATTCATGATCATAAAGGAGACTATAATTTAGCATTGTCTTTTTTCAGAAAGTCTTTAAAATTAAAAAAGGAGTTTAATAATAAAGATAGAATTGCTGAAACCTTGACAAACATAGGGATCTGTTATCGTAAAATTAACAAACTTGATTCTGCTAAAGTATTTTTAGAGTCTTCTTTGGGAATTACAAATCAAATAAAAGATAATCACAATAAGGTTCGCATTCTAAACGAACTTTCAATAGTAAATTTAAAACTTGAAAATTTTGACAAGTCATATTCCTTGCTAAATGAATCTAGATCAATACTTGAATCCTTAAGTGATAACAAGGAATATATTTTAGAGAATGATCAGATTATGTCTGATTATTATTTAGCAATAGAAAATCACAAAGAGTCATTGAATTACTATAAGAGATATACAGAAGGGAGTTCAGAAATTTTTTCGAGTACTAAAAGTGAAAAGCTGGCTGAAATGAGAATTTTATACGAAGCTGAACGAAGAGAATCTGAAATTAAATTATTAGAGCAACAAAGAAACTTAGAAGCACAAAAGAGAAAAGCGATATTAATTGGTTCTATATTATTAGTAATAATAGGTATACTTATAATCACATCGCTATGGAACAATATAAAAAAGAAAAAAGCCATTTACCTACAAAGTTACAAACTATCACAAGAAAAACTGAGGACACAATCTCTGTTACGAGAAAACCTTGAACACAAATTAGAGTTCCGAACGAAGGAACTTACAAATTTAGCTTTGTTTATTTCGCAAAGAACCACCATATACAAAGATTTTACTGATTCTTTAAAAGGCTTGAACTTTACCGATTTAAATCAATTGAAAAAAGATATTAATACCCTCATAAAAGAGTATACTTTTAAGTTTAATTTTAATGAAGATATTAAAAGATTTCACACAAACATAGAAACCCTACAAAGCGATTTTCTATTTAGAATCAAAGAAAAATACCCTCACTTAACGGATAAAGACTCCCAGCTTGCAGTACAGGTTAAACTTAAACTTAGCTCTAAAGAAATAGCTAATATTAACAATATCTCTTTGAATTCTGTAGAAATTGCAAGGCATAGTTAAGAAAAAAATTA
The DNA here is from genome assembly GCA_016744615.1 of Flavobacteriaceae bacterium. Taxonomy (GTDB): domain Bacteria; phylum Bacteroidota; class Bacteroidia; order Flavobacteriales; family Flavobacteriaceae; genus Lutimonas. Next base: position 5,231 of record JADGEA010000040.1, on the reverse strand, counting down.
AGTTTAAAAAAAAAAGATAACCTTGTTGATTTTCTAGAAAACATTTAAGTTTCAAAGTTTTACATACAACTTTTTACTATTATTTTATTGGTGAAAAACCCCTCAGTCTTATTATTATAATTAAGCCAATAGCAAATTTTCACTTTTATTGATAAACAAGAGAGTGATAATGAGAATTGTAAAGGTTAAGTAAAGGTGATTATTGAAATTTTATCCTAAAATAATTTAATATTTGATGACCTTAAACTTATGTCTAATAAGTTTGAGCATAATTAATTAAAAAATAAATTAGTATGGAAGTAAAAAAAAATAAAAAACATTATTATGTTTTTTTTATTATGCTATTCATTTTTGTGTCATCTGGTTTTATGAATAAAACATATGCGCAAGGAATTGAAATTACTGGGAAGGTTATTGATAGAAACGGAGATCCATTACCTGGAGCTTCTGTTGTAATCAAAGAAAATGTGTTGGTTGGTGTTGAAACCGATTTTGATGGAAATTATTCTATTGAGGTTCCTGATGCTCAATCAGTGCTTATTTTTAGTTTTCTTGGGTTTTTAAGTCAAGAAATTGCTGTGAATGATCAATCTATTGTTAATGCAACTATGTTAGATGATAGCGAAAGTTTAGACGAAGTAGTTGTTATAGGTTATGGTACTCAGAAAAAAAGTGATGTTACCGGGGCAATTGGGCAGGTAAAAGGAGATGAACTCACCCAGATTGTAACTACCAGTCCTACAGATGCTTTACAAGGTAGGGTTTCGGGTGTTAATGTAACATCATCAACAGGTAGCCCAGGTTCGGCTGCAGACGTGATGATTAGAGGTATAGCCAGTTTTGGAAATAATCAGCCTTTGTATATTGTTGATGGTGTTCAGGCAGATCCATACTTTATTGATGCAAATAACATTGCCTCGATAGAAATTTTAAAAGATGCAGCCTCCGGAGCAATTTATGGAACAAGAGCAGCGAATGGAGTAATTTTAATAACCACAAAAAAAGGGAAAACAGGAAAACCTAGGGTTGAAATCGAAACTTCATTGAGTCTCAATTCATCTAGAAATGAAATGGATCTTTTAGATGCTGAAGGTTATGTAAATGTACATAGACAAATGTATGAAAACGCAGGAGCAAGTTTACCGGGTTATGTGCAAAACCCACCTAATGTAAATACAGATTGGATTGATGAAACGCATAGAGATGGTCAACTAAATTTACTCAATGTTAGGGTAAGCGGAGCTACCGATCATGTAAATTATAGTGTTGGTGGGAATTATGCAGATGAAACAGGAGTGCTTATAGGTTCTGAATTTACAAAAAAAGGAATATATTCAAATTTGGGAATTACAAAAGGTAAATTAACCATTAATACCAATTTGATGTATAGCGAAACCTACCGCGAAAATTACAAATTCTCATTAAGGGAAACATATTTTATTTCTCCTTTGATTCCTGTGCTTGATGAAACAAAACCTTCTGGTTATGGTTATAGAGACGGAGATATTCCCGATCATAGAAACTCGGTAGGGGAAGATCATTTTTTGGAAGAATATACCAAACTAAAGTATTTTTTAGGCAATGTAAGTATTGGTTATGAGATTATCGATAATTTAGTTGTAAATGCCAACTTAGCGTATTCAACTTTGGCGAATTATTCTTTTAATTTTCATCAACCTTTTCAAGTAAGAGATGTTCAGGAACAAGGGAGAGAATATGCCTTTATTTCGGAATATGATAATGAATTTAAGAGAATAAATCAGGAATATACTTTAAAATACAAATTTGAAACAGGTAAGAATGTATTTGACTTACTAGCTGGTTATCAACGAATTTCTGAACCATATAGAGAAAACTATGTGCAAGCGGAAGGTTATAAAATTGAACGTTCTGTGGATGATGATGAAAACCTTGTAGAAGAAAAAGTGTCAGCAAATATTTTAGATCCAAATTTTAAAACTCTGGATGCTTTCTCGGATGGAACCTATTCTGGAAGTGGAACTAATGCAGAGTATAGTTTAGTTTCATATTTTGGTAGAATAAACTATGCTTTTGACAACAAGTATTTGGTGCAAGCCAGTATTCGTAGAGATGGTAGTTCTAAATTCGGTAAAAATAATAAATATGGAATTTTCCCTTCCTTTGCTTTGGGCTGGAAAATTACCGAAGAAGGCTTTATGCAGGATCAAGATATTTTTAACTTTTTAAAGTTAAGAATGAGTTGGGGTCAGGCTGGTAATGATAGTGCTTTAGGTTATTATGATTATGTTGCACTCATTAGTCAGGGTAAAAGCCAGGACAATGGGGGATATGTTTTTGGTAATCCACAAACATCTTTTCAAGGTAGTATTGCAAGAGATTTACAAAACGATGATTTACAATGGGAAACCAATACATCGGCAAATTTTGGATTGGACTTTACCTCTTTGAAAAATAAATTAAAGGGTACCATCAATTATTATAATACCACAACAGAAGATTTGTTAATTACCAAAGTTGTATCTCCTTCGGCTGGTGTAAATAGCCCTGTGGTTAATGTGGGGGAATTTAGAAATCAAGGATTTGAATTTGAATTGGGTTATACGAATAATGATAATGAGTTTCATTATGGCGCCTTTGCAACATTCACAACAATTGATAGTGAAGTAACAGAATTAAGTAATGATGACCAGGTATTGTATGGTGTAGGTTTGTTATTTGGTTCAGATCATTTTGTTAACCAAACCAAAGTTGGTTATGAACCCGGAGCATACTTTTTACCAGTTGCAGATGGGATATTTCAAAGTCAAGCAGAAATTGACGCACATAGCCTTAATGGAGATTTGATACAACCTAGTGCATCTCCGGGGGATATTCGATTTATAGATCAGAATGGTGACGGTGTTATCAATGCTGATGATGAAACTTATCAAGGAACAGCTATACCGAAATATGAATATAGTTTAAACCTAAATGCGGATTATAAAAATTTTGATTTTAATGTTTTCTTTTATGGAGTAGGAGGAAATAAAATTTACAACGGTAACGATTTTAGAATGTTGAGCATGGATACAGGTAGAAATTACAAGGAGGAAACTTTAAATGCCTGGACACCATCCAATACCAATACGAGCATACCTAGAGCCGTTTTAGGTGACCCAAATAGAAATAATAGAGCTTCCACACGATTCTTGGAAGATGGTTCTTATTTAAGAATAAAAACTATACAGTTAGGATATTCTATCAATCAAAACTTTTTGGAAAAAGCCCATATGGATAAGTTTAGAATTTATGTTTCCGGCCAAAACCTCTTCACTTTTACCGATTATAGCGGTTTAGATCCTGAGGTAGGAGGAAATATATTATCACGAGGTATTGACAGAAACTTATACCCACAATACAAATCAATAATCTTTGGAGTTCAACTTCAATTTTAAAACTAAAAAAAATGAAATATATATATAAAATATTTATAGTTCCATTTTTATTAATGGCGTTGATATCATGTAACGATGATGAATTTTTAGAGCAATCATCACCCGATCAATTAACTTCATCTTCCTTCTGGAGAAATTTTGATGATGCACAATCAGGTTTAACTGCTGCCTATTCTGAATTAGAATCACGAAGTAATTTTTGGGATGGCTGGCAAGAAGGAAGATCTGTTGTGGAATATTTCAGATCAGATTATTCCTTGCCTGGACCTGATGCGTCTAACTATGGCCACTGGATGTCTGTGTTTAATTTTAACTATACAAATGGACACACTTTTATCAACTTAATGTGGAGAACCAATTATAAGGGTTTAAATTTTGCAAACCAGGTAATAACTAAAGTTGGAGAGATGACTCCTGAGCAAATCTCTGATGAGGAAAAAAATAGGATTGTAAGAGAAGCAACTTTTTTAAGAGGCTATTACCATTTTAAATTACTTACTTTATTTGAACAAATTATAATCAGAGATCAAATTATTTCGGCTGAAAGTTTAGATAAAGCTTTATCGTCAAGACCTGAAGCATGGGAAGTTGTTATCAATGATTTTCAACAAGCTGCCAATATGTTAGATTATACCAGTAATTCAGCGGATATTGGCAGAGCTACAAAAGGAGCGGCACTTGCTTATTTAGGGAAAGCTTATTTGCATAGAGCTGGTGATGCATCTTCAGCCCAAAGTGAAGATTATAGTAATGCAGTAACTGCTTTTCAGGCAATAGTTCAAGATGGTGAATATGATTTGGAACCTGACTTTTTAAGTAATTTTAATGGTGAAAATGAAAACAATATTGAATCTGTATTTGAATTACAATTTAAAAGTGGTGATGCAACGTCTTGGAATGCAACAAGACTACATGCTTTTATCGGTGACTGGTCTATTGGAGGCTGGGGAGGTTTAGAAGCAACAATGGCTCTAGCTGACGAAATGAAAAGTGAAGGTATGGTAGCGTCTAACGGATTGCATGACAATAGGCTGTATGCTTCATTGTATTTTAGAGATGATTTCTATAATGATGCAAACAACCCACAAATGCAAGGGTACACTTGGGATCAATTGATGGATTGGCAATATGAAAGTCTTAATGAAGATAAAGTATATTTTAGAAAATGGTTACCGAATTATGTTTACGATAATTCATATGTAGGTGTTAATGTTACTTTAATGCGTTATGCAGATGTATTATTGATGTACGCTGAAGCTTTGAACGAAACAGGAGCAACTCCGCAAGCGATTGATATTATAAATAATGTGAGAGATGTGCATGGTTATATGCCAACTATCTCAGTAAGTTCACAAGCGGATGTTAAGACACAAATTATTCATGAAAGAACCATGGAATTGACACTTGAATCTGTTCGGTTTTTTGACTTACGAAGATGGGGAATGCTAGACCAAGCGATGCAGGCAGCAGGCAGAACCGGATTTTCTAAAACTTCTCATGCCTATTTACCTGTTCCATTAACCGAAATACAAGCAAATTCTGAAATTGATTAATGTAATTAAACTTGTTTCATAAGTAAGAATTTTGAGTTAATATTTAAAATCCTAAGAAATAAATTTCTTAGGATTTTTTTTAAAATAAAATAGATGAAAAAGGTGTTGATATTAGGAGCGGGTATGGTTGTGAAACCTATTGCTCATTATTTATTAGAAAATAATTTTAAGGCAACCTCTTGAATTAACAAGGTGAATATCAGATTATTAGTTGTATATTGTCATAAGAATTGACACTATGAGTAAGTATAAATCATCAGGC
>JADGEA010000248.1:4366-4943 GCA_016744615.1 Flavobacteriaceae bacterium | reverse complement strand
ATTACCACCTTTTTGTAATACTTCTACGCCAACTTGTGCCGCAATATCTTCGCCTGTTACTACCATGCCGTGCTTGGCAATGGTTGGTGTAAAAATATTTGTATTTGCATAAGCAGTATTGATTATAAGTATTAATAATGCTAATAATAATAAGGAAAGTATAAGAATTTTTTTCATAATTTAATTTGTATGATCTTCAATATCTGTAAAAATAGCATCAATAATACGGTTATCTTTTACAAGGTTATGACTTGTTCCTGCTAAAAGATGAACCCCAGCATAATGTTTTCCGATAATATCATTATTCATAATGTTATTATGGCAACTAGGAAAATCACTTTGTTCTGGATGTTGGCGTTGTGCGACACCAATTAATATCCCAAAGAAATGAAATTTGTCATTTAGTCCTTTGTTATTGTGAGTTATTAGGTTATTTGCTACTGTACAGGCATAAACTGAGCGTACAAATTTTACTCCATCTCCCCAATTGTCTTCAATTGAATTATTTTCAATACGACAATAAGCGGCATTATCGAGACTGATTCCGGGTAATTTGGCTTTTGAACTACCATCTTCC
>JADGEA010000248.1:0-4332 GCA_016744615.1 Flavobacteriaceae bacterium | reverse complement strand
TCGGTAGTTATACCCATTTTACGATTATAACGAAATGTACAGTCTATTAAGCTATTGCGATATGGTAGAGGATCGTCTGGATCAAATGGGGCAAAATTGCCAATTATTTCAGAAGTATGATGTATTTGATTGTGAAAATCTAAGGGATCAATATGGGAAGGCAATTTGAGATCGGTTAAAAAAACGCCACCTTGTTTACAACCTTCTGCTACACAGGATTGTAATATGGTATTCCAAACATTGCGTACCATCATAAAGCCAACTAAATTGGCTTCATAAACAGAACAATGTTCTAATCGTGTTCGATGTACATTATCAGCAAATAGAAATCCTACAGCGCGAGGTTGAATAATTTCTACATTGGAAAAAATTAAGTCTGTTGCTTGAATGATAAAAATAGCAGCACAGAATTTATGTCTGCCTTGATGACGAATTCTTAAGTTTTTTACTTCAATTCCATTATGATTCTGAATCATTAAGCCAAAATCAACATCTTTAAATATCAATTCGGTTTTGCCAGCAATTCCAATTAAACGTAGATTAGAGGGTAATTTTAAAGTTTTGCTTAATTCAAGTTGCCCTTCTGGTAAGTGAATTTCACCTCCTGTATTTGCTAATGCTGCAATTTCTTCAAATAAGCGTTTAACAGTAAATTCTTCTGCTGGAATAATGGATTTATATGAATTAGTTGCTTTTGAAAAACGCGGTGGAATTTCAATTTTATTAATCAGATTCATACGCTCAAACAGTGCCCATTGCATTTCTAATTCAATGGTAAAGCTTTGTAATGCTGGTGTTGCTTCAATTTCAATTGGAATCTGCTGCTGAGAATGATAAGCATCTGCTGCAATATCAAAGATATATTGATCTGGTAAACAGCGTTCAAGAGAAATATTACCATCTTGATTAGTGGTTAATGGAGATAATTGAGAACAGGAAAGTTTAGCATTTGAAATTGGTTTCTTTAGCAATTTATCAACCACTTTAATCATCAAGCTGGGTAATATATTTAAACTAATGGTAAAATTTTGCAGCATTAGATCAGCTAAAACATTAATAGCTACATTATCTTTGCTAAGATAGCCAGTTGCGGCAATATTAAAGATATATTGATCTGGTAAACAGCGTTCAAGAGAAATATTACCATCTTGATCAGTGATCAATGGAGATAATTGAGAACAGGAAAGTTTAGCATTTGAAATTGGTTTATTTAGCAACTTATCAACCACTTTAATCATCAAGGTGGGTAATATATTTAAACTAATGGTAAAATTTTGCAGCATTAGATCATCTAAAACATTAATAGCTACATTATCTTTGCTAAGATAGCCAGTTGCGGCAATATTAAAGATATATTGTTTAGCTAAATAAGTTTCTAAACGCAAAATACCATTAAGATCAGTAATTTTTGGATCATTCCATTCTGATTGACAATCTATAGTAGCGGCAGGTATAGGTTTGCCGCTTTCTGCATCTGTTATAGTGATTATGATTTCAGAAGGTTTTTTTTTAAAGCAATTGTGAATTTATATAATAATTTTTCTGCTGAAATATCAATTAAAAAATCATTTTGAGTAATGTAGTCTGGAGCTGAAATATCAAATAAATATCTATTAGGCAGATAATGATCAAGTACGATAACACCATTTGCATCAGTAATTCTAAACTCATAACATCGTTGTGGAGAAGTTAATTTAGCCCCTACTATTGGATTGTTAGTATCTATATCAATTACATTGATTTGAAGCTGATATTTTGGAGTTGCTACTATTTTAGCTGGGAACCAAGGAATTTTGCCTAACAGTTTATGTTGTATTCTTTTAAGTCTGTTAGCTTCTGGAAGCATAATGTGCAGAGCTTTATCAGTCTTTTTATGCAAAACGGCTATACCAAATCCATCCCGAGTTGACATTTCAATCAATTCAATGTGATTTGGAATAGTGCGATAAGCTTTTAGATGATCAATTAGCACACGTGGACCATCAACACCACACATTTCAGGGTAAATATCATGCAGAATAATATAGCCACCTATGCGCACATCATCATAATAAGTATTAAAATCTGCAAAGACTCCTGTCACTGAATGATCACCATCAATATAAAGTAGATCAATTTTTTGTTTGATCTTATCTTCTATTTGTGGATACACTACAGTGGAATAGCCTTTGATATAAGTAATGATGTCTTCTAATTCAGCTTTTTTTCTATAATATTCCGCAACTTCCTGACGATTCTGCATTCCATTACCAGCATCAACTTCCCAATCGAAAGCGTCAATCGAGATAATTTTACCAAAACCTAATTCTTGTAATGCTTTAGCAAAATGTAGTGTAGAAAAACCTATAAAACAGCCTATTTCTACTACCAATAATGGGCGTAACATCTTGGTGATACTATAATAATGTTGTGCTACGTCAATATTTACAGAAGCTGGATGAGAGCAAGGAAGTTGATCGACTTCCTTGATTATGTCATTTATAGAGATTGGATTGGTCATTATAATTCGGCACATCCCGGTTGATTACATAAATGTAATATGTATTTGAAACTTTGCTCTGAACCGGTCAGTGCTACACCGGGATTCTTAACTATACTGTATAATACATATCGCGCTGGATTATTAAAAGGTGGTGTGTTTCTAGCAATAGCTGTTAAAAAATTACCATTGAAATTTATTAGGGGAAAATTCTTAACAGTAGCTTGTGCTTGATTAAAACTAGCGATATTATTCCAAGTAGTTAAATCTGAACCAAGATAGTAAAATTTAGTTGTAGAAATTGTTTGTAAGTTAGTTCCAATAGCGTTATATGGTCCTGCTGCTATTAGATATAAATCCTTTGGATTAGTACCAGTTCCTTGAAGTCTAGCATTAAAATTAATAGTTTCACCGACACCATAGAACATTTTATCGCTGCTGATTTCTAACAAATCTTCAGTTGGTGTAGGCATTTGAAATTCAATAAATTTTAAATATGTATCTCGTGCATCACCTAATACCATTAATAAATATTTGTTATTAAATATTTTAACTCTACATTGACCTTCAGCAGAATAAGATAATACCACTTGTCTAACATTCCAATTTTGACCATCAGGGCTAAATCTATACATTATTGTACCAGCACCAACTTGTCCGCTTTCTCCATCTATAGGTTTATCAGGTGAATTATCCCAAACAACATGAAAATTTCCAGCGGCATCTATAGTAAATTTGGGTCCCATTCCTGCACGAGATGCAGATGCACCAGTGCTTTTACCTGCAACAGTTTGAATTTTCCACGCACCATTAATAAATTTACCTATAATATTAGTGCTACCTTGTTGTATGCCTTTGGTATCAGTTTTATATCTAAAATTAGCTACATAGGGTATTCCATTTGAATCTAAAATAAAATCAGTCCAAAATTCATTTTCAGAAATATCTCCACTAGGATCAATTATAGATGTTGACCAGTTTTTCAGATCATCTGAATAGGCATACCATAATTTATGTCCAACGCCCGGTGGAAATGCTACTGGTGTTTTATCTGCTGTAACAGGTGGATTCGTAGTTGGATATGTTTTTCTTAAAAAAAGAGCATTTTTATCACCATAAGTTAAATGATAACGTCCAGCTTTTTTATCATATAGAAAAGTTGCTAATCGGTAATCTTCTGCTGGAGCAGTCGGAGAAGCTAAACGTAATACATAGTCTCTATCTGTCCATTTATTTTCAGCGTCTGCAATTGGTAATTGTATTCTTAAAGCTTTAGGAAATGGTGGGCTGATAAGTGTGCCATCTTCAGCTACAAAGATTTCATATTCACGAGCAAAGATTGCTTTTCCGTTAGCATCCAATTGCATTTTAGTATGAAAACCACCTGAAGAAATATTAATTTTTGGTCCAATTACGCCATTTTGAACAGTTTGATAAACCAAACCACCGTTATGAGTAATACCATCTTGATCAACAAAGTCTCTTTCAACAATATAGCAAATATGTACAATGCCAGTATTATCATCATATATTAAATAAGTTGAAATTGAGGGAATTGAACCATCAGTTTCTAATATATGTCGTTGTTGAGATGCCCATGTACCACCTACTGGTTTACTAGTATAAATAATATGCGCTTTATTGCCGCCCGGTACAGGTTGAGAATAGACAGCATGAACAATACCATCTTTACTGACATCAAAGTCATAAGAATAAATGCGTCTTGAAAATGGTTCTTCTGAATCAGCGAGACTTTCTTCAGAGATTTTAGTTAAAATTGCCCAACTGGGTGTAGTTAGTGAGATGCCTAAAATGGCAACTAATAATAAGTGTAAGTTTTTCATAATTACTTC
>JADGEA010000247.1 GCA_016744615.1 Flavobacteriaceae bacterium | reverse complement strand
TGTTTTCAATTATTAATTCCAATGTATCATATCTATTCAGCTCAATATAAAGACTGAGTGTTAATCGTATTTAATTTAGGCAGCTTGCCTTATCCTGTACGATTTTAGTCCCGTTTGTGAAAGCTGGAAATAAGGTGTTCATCATTTGTTCACTTTTGTTCCATATAAGCATATCTGCAAGGGTTTTCTTCTGTTTGAAATAATACCTTTGCTATACACATCATATAGTTCTGTTTTTTCCCGTTTGTCCACCATATTCCAAAAAAGATAGAGCTTCTTTTTTGGAATTTTTTTTATCATTTCACTAATGGCTTTGGCAAAATTCAAACTACTCTCCAGTACTACACGGTCAGCACTGATAGGAACAAGAAATACATCTAATATAGATAATAGTTTATACATCCCAGAAGTATTAACCGTCCCCGGAATATCAAACAGTACAACATCGATAATCTCATTTGTTTCATTAAGAAATTCTTTAACTATTTCTTCAGCCGATTCCGCAGAAGCTTTCAGAATAGTATATGCTTTTTTATCTATTTCACTAAATTGTTTCCATGCAAATGCCTTTAGCTGAGGATCCGAAGAGACCGTTTCAATTTCTCGTTCCCGCATCCGTTCAATACTGTGTTGGGGATAATCACAATCCACCACCAATACATTAAAGCCTTTTACGTAATGCAGATAACTGGCTGTTAATACGGTAAAAGTTGTTTTGCCCACACCACCCTTTTGGGTAGCATAAGCCATAAATAAAGAGTTATTCATTTGAGTATTCATCTCTATACATTTTTAAGTTTATAATTCAATATTTCAGTATAAGCATATGTATTGCCTCAACTATATGAGTTAATAACTGTTTGCTCCTTAAAGCACTTATTTATTCCTTTGTTTATTTCATCTTAAAAAACCACCTGCTTAGCTGGTGGTTTTTTAAGATGAAATAAAATACTCCAAGTATCGTCCAAGTGGAAAATATTGGAAATTCATTTGTTTTTTACCATTCCTCATGAACTTGAAAAAGCTTAGCCTAATATTGCTATCGGATCAGAAATATCTCTGGCAGGTTGCTCTTCAGCAGAGCTTACTTCCGTTTCTTTCTGATAAACAAACTTGATCAACAAAAATGAAATATCAAAAAATTAATAGTAACAATGACTTATATTTACATCAATAAGTGTCAACTTTTTTTAGGACGGGACACAGGAAACTACGAGGAATTCTTTTCGATTAAAATCGGAAAAGCAGTAATTGAGTTAGAAAAAAATACATTATAAATAACAATTGAATATATATTTAAAATTTTTTCTTTAAATTAGAGATTTCCAATTAATATTCATGAATAAGGAATTAATTTCATTAAAAAATATTAGTAAATTATATAATGGAGGGCAAATAAAAGCTTTAGATAATATAACGTTATCCATTTTACAAGGTGAATTTGTTTCAATAGTAGGCCCCAGTGGAAGCGGAAAATCTACTTTACTCAATATTATGAGTGGCTTAGATAAACCTACTAAAGGAGAAGTATTTTTTAAGAATAATAAGATCAATAGTAATAAAGATTGGATTGATATTCGCTCAAAAAAAATCGGTTTTGTTTTTCAGAAATTTAATCTTCTTCCCACTTTTACCGCATTAGAAAATGTTGAAATTCCTATGTTTGGAGTTGTAAATAGTTCCAAGAAACGACGTTTAAAAGCAACGGAATTGTTATGTCAAGTAGGATTAAAAGACAGATTAAACCATTATTCAAGCGAGCTCTCAGGTGGTGAACAACAAAGAGTAGCTATAGCCAGAAGTTTATCCAACTCTCCCGACATTATTTTTGCAGATGAACCCACTGGAAATCTCGATTCAGAAACATCTAAATCAATCATCCGGTTACTCTTAGATATTCATTTAAAATTTAACAGGACTCTGGTCATTGTTACTCATAATAACGAAATAGCAAAATTAAGTAATCGGACCATTCATATTCTGGATGGTGAAATTGTCAATAAATCATCATAAAAAATGAAATTTTTAAACATCCCTTTTAGGAATCTTAAAAGAAGACGATTGCGTTCTATATTTACTATAATTGGGATCTCTATTGCTGTTTCTAGTGTGATTTTATTAATTTCAATGTCAAAAGGTATTGAAAAAGCATGGGTTAACAGTATAACGGAAAGGAATGTTCATATTCTTGGTCTTGGCAGTGAATCTATTGAAATTCTCACTTCAACGATAGATGAAAATCTAAAAAAAGAAATAGAGAAAGTACAGGGAATAAGAAACGTTTCAGGAGAACTGGTTAACCTTGCCAGATTAAAAAATAGTTATCATGCGATTCAGAGGGGTTGGCCTAAGAATAGTTTTTTATGGAATACTATTCAATTAACAGAAGGCAATAATCCTAATCCCGAAGATTTAAATAAGATTCTAATCGGCCCAACAGTTAGCAAAAAAATGAATGTAAAATCTGGCGATTCCATTCAAATGTTAAATAAAACATTTATTGTCAGTGGCATCAGTGTTCCAGCCGGAACTATGAACAATAGTGCTGTAATTTTTCATTTAGAAACATTGCAAAAATTAATTGATAAAGAGGGAAAAGTCACGGAGTTTCATATCCAGCTTGATCAACCGGATGATCTTAATCTAGTGAAAGAAATTCAGTTAGAACTCAATAAAACATTTCCAAAAATAACATTTATGCAAACAAAAGAAGTTGCAGAAAAAAATGATATTCTTATTATTTTTAAAAATATCACTTGGACAACATCTTTGATATCTCTTGTGGTGGCGTTTTTTTTCATACTCAATACTTTATTGATGTCGGTTTCTGAAAGAACTAAAGAAATTGGCATTTTGAGTGCCTTAGGGTGGAGTAGTAACAGAATTATTATTATTATTATTATTATTATGGTTATTTTAGAAGGGTTAATTATTGTAAGTATTGCAACTATTCTTGGTTATTTATTAGGGGCTATTTCTCTAAAATGGCTGGTTCAGTCACCTAGGTTGGATGGATTCTTTGAACCCGAAGTATCTGAATATATGTTTGTTAAGATATTTTTGGCAACTCTAATCTTAGGAGTAATTGGTAGTCTGTATCCTGCTATTAAAGCTGCAAGACTAAACCCTGTAGATGCTTTAAGTAAGGAATGACAAACAGCTTCTCTTTTTTATGATTTGGGTGATAAAATAAATTTTTTTGTGATTGTACTTTTAAGGGTACCATCAATAGATTTTCCTGTGACTTTAAACCAGATTTGATTACCATTAGGAATCGCTTTAGAATTCCATATATAATGAGTTTCTGAAATGTCTGAAAAAATTTCATTATAGGTTTTTTGACCATCAATACTATATTCGAGGCTATATTTAATAGGATTGCCATCATCAGGATTATTCAGTTTCCATTTAATGGGAATGGAGTTATTCCAAACATCTTCATTCATAAAATCTATTTCTGGTACCTCATAAGAATGTAACAATTCTGCAAACCCTTTACCTGTCACTGACCGACCATTAACGGTGCCCGTAATGCTAGTTCGGCCTTCATAAAAACGAACGGGTAAATTCACCTCTGAGTCAGAGAACAAAGAGGTAATGATTAAATCAATATTATTTTTTGAAGAAGTAAGCCGCCATTTTTTTGCATAGCATTTCTGTGTGTCTAGCGAGTAGCTAAATTCTAAACGTTTTAGTTTGAAATCTGAACCTGTATATTGGGTATGATCATTTACATATGCAGCAAAAATTTTAAACCTTTTATCATCAGGTATTTTATCTTTTGCAGTAAAAACATTCCATATCATTATGTCCATTTTATTTGAAAGCTGAATGCCTAAGCACTCGTATTCTAATCCATCAGTAGCAGGGTTAAAATTACCATATTGTCTGTCAATCCATGAGGTACCAGTAATATTTTCAGTGATACCATTATAAGTAATACTTCCTGTGACGTTTACTCCGGTTTGCGAATAATAATATGTATAATGAGAGGCACTTATCAAAATATAACCGCCTTCTCCCAAAATTAGCGGTGGTTTATTGGATTTGTATGCTAAATCAAGAGAAACAACTTGGGATTGAGCATTTATATCATACTCGAAAGGGACTAACTCTTTTCCATCATATTTATTTTTCCAATATTCTGTATTTCCATCAAATTTCTTTGCCAGAATGTCAAGTTTATCTGTTGCCAAAACAGTATAATTTAACAACTGCATGTCATTATAATTAAGCTCATTATCATCGTCACTAAAATACAGAATTCTGAACCCACTTGCTGAACCTATAGGGTAATAGAAATAACAAATCATATAGCTGTATTGTTTGCCTGTTGTTTGACCAACCAAGTGACCTGAAGTGTACCACCATTCCTCAATTTCTTTATCATGCCTTCCTTCATCAACAGGGAAGGAAATAGCACTTTTTAAAGGCGTATAAGGATATGTTTTCCACTTTTGAGAGAAAACTGAAGTGCTTAAAAAAAGTATTAGACCAAGAGTGAGTGTTTTTTTTAACATAATCAAATATTGTATTCTCAAATTTAACTAAATATTTTGAGTTAATCAGCATTAAGTCAGTACCATTCTACATCAAATATTATTAAAATTACATATCCATTATGAGCATATTATTTACCACTTTCGTACTAATTCTATTTGGTTTCTACCAATTTAACTGAAATCAAAAAAGTAAAAAGAGATTTAAAAAGGATGTAACTAATTGTTACATATTATGTTATAGGAGTATTGAGTGAGGTATAAAAGAAACGACCGTCTGCCTTTATAAATAATTAAATAAATAATCTGAAAATAACAAAGCCCCATGCAATATGGGGCTTTGAAGGTGACCCCGACAGGATTCAAACCTGTAACCCTCAGAGCCGAAATCTGATGCGCTATTCAGTTGCGCCACGGAGCCATTTTTACAACATTTGCCTTTCTG
>JADGEA010000495.1 GCA_016744615.1 Flavobacteriaceae bacterium | reverse complement strand
GAATGTACAAAATTATTTATCTATTTTTAGTGACTTAACTGAACTAAAAAAAACGCAACAAAAAATTATTAATATGGCCTTTAATGATCCAATAACAGGGCTGCATAATAAAACCTTTTTAGAGCAACAAATATCAAATAGCAATGATAATCATACGCTTATATTGCTCAATATTAATAACTTTAATTATCTTAATACCGCTTATGGTTTTGATTTAGGAGATCAAGTACTAGAAACAATTGGTAAAATACTTGATGAGAATATGCCTTATGCGGAAGCTTTTCGCTTAAATTCAGATGAATTTGGTTTGTTATTTATGGGGGAAGTAAATGCAACCGAACAGATCAAAATAATCCAGCAGCATTTTCATAAAACCTTGATTGAAGTAGATGATATTTCTTTACATATAGCATTCACTTATGGGGCTGCTTATGGCAAGAAAAATTTATTGCGTAATTGTGCTTTAGCACTCAAAGAGGCTAAGTGTATAGGTAAAAATCGATTTTATATTTTTGATAAAAGTAGTGAAGTATTCAATAACACCAATAGAAAACACTTTGTTACGAGTAATCATTTATTGCACACTGCTTTAGAGCAAAATCAACTTGTTCCCTATTTTCAAGGGATTCATGATAATAAAAACCAAAACATTCAAAAATTTGAAGTGTTAGCTCGTATTGATAACGAGGGTGATATTATCTCACCATATCATTTTTTAGAAACAGCAGAATTATCGGGCTTATTACCTGATATAACTCGGGTAATGATAGATAAAAGCTTTAAAATTATGGCAACTAATGATTTTAGTTTTTCTTTTAATATTACCGAAGATGATTTAAGTCAAAACTATTTAATTGACTACCTACAACAAAAAACAAAACAATATAAAATAAACCCATCAAGAATAATATTAGAAATATTAGAAGGGGTTAGTGCAGCAGGAAAGAAAAATCATATCCAGCAACTTGCGCAGTTGAAAGTATTGGGTTATGCGTTGGCTCTGGATGATTTTGGTACTGAATACTCTAATTTCGAACGTATTTTAGAGCTTGATATTGATTATTTAAAAATTGATGCAAAATATATTAAAGATATTGACAGTAACAAGAAAAGTTATGAAATTGTCAAAGCGATAATGTTCTTTACTCAGAATGCTAATATTCCTTGTATTGCGGAATTTGTTCATAATGAAAGCGTTCAAAAAGTTGTGAAGGAGCTGAAAATTGATTATTCGCAAGGTTATTACTTCAGTGAGCCTGCACCCACACCAAGCATAAAACTGTAAAATTAGTAACACATTTTTATAGAACACTCCTATT
>JADGEA010000494.1 GCA_016744615.1 Flavobacteriaceae bacterium | reverse complement strand
ATTAGGCTGTAATTCTAAACCATGGCACGTCAACTTAGAATACAATACAAAGATGCATATTACCACATAACATCCCGAGGAAATGACAGGCAAAATATTTTCAGGGATGATCAGGATTATATTATATTTTTGAATAAGCTTAAGGATTCTGTTCAAGTCTATAATATAAATCTGCTCTCATACGTTTGTATGAAAAATCATTTTCATTTATTATTATCCACTCCTGAAGGAAATCTCTCAGATTTTATGCGTCATTTTAATATTTCCTACACATCGGCTTTTAACAGAAGATATAACAGATCTGGTCATTTATATCAGGGGCGGTACAAGTCTTTTTTAATTGATGCAGATAATTATCTGCAAGAGGTCTGCCGCTATATCCATTTAAATCCTGTGAGAATAAAAAAATACTCTGAAAAAATCATAGAAGATAAAATAGCAATTCTTGATGAATTTAAGTTCAGCAGTTTTCCTGAATATTTAAATCCAAAATCAAGAAAAGACTTTATTAATTATTCAATGATTCTCGATTATTTTGGCGGTGATAATTTAAGGGGTCGGAGATTATTTAAAAAATTTATTTATGAAGGATTAGCAGATATAGGCAATAGATTATTAGATGCTGGAAAAGGAACAGGAATATTAGGATCAAACAGTTTTATTGATCAAATAAAAGATAAATATTTTACTAAAACAATAGATAAAAATAAAAGAGAAATACCAGGTTTAAGAAGTCTTAATAAAAAGTATCAACCTGAAGAGCTGATAGAATTATACTGCAGCTTTTTTAAAATAGATGACGATTTTATAACTGCAAAAGGAAAGAATACCGAAAACAGATCTATCATAATGGAATTACTTTATAGATATTGTGACCTCTCTCAACCTCAAATAGGTGAAATAGTCGGTGGTATTGACTATAGTTCAGTGAGTTATTCAAGAAAAAGATTGAGATTAAAGCTTGAAAAAGATGCTGATTTAAAAAGGAAATTTTTAAAATTTGATGAGCATTTATCAACGTTAAAGATTTAACCATAATTTTTTTAATCACGCTTGACACTAATAACGCCACCCGTTACTATATAGTCATGATAAGATCTTTTAGATGTAAACATACGAAAACACTCTCAATCGGTAAACGTGTCAAGCGTTTTGTAAATTTTGAAAATGTTGCACGACGTAAATTACGACAACTGGAAATTGCTAATTGTCTTGAAGATCTAAGAGTGCCGCCTGGGAATCGTCTTGAAACACTCAAAGGTGACCGTTTAGGACAACACAGTATCCGCATCAACGATCAATGGCGTATTTGCTTTTTTTGGA
>JADGEA010000246.1 GCA_016744615.1 Flavobacteriaceae bacterium | reverse complement strand
TCCCCCAGACCAGCACTTTAAACCGGACTAAGCTACATCCCGAAACCCTTTCATCACTTGTATCAAGTGATGAAAGGACAATCATGTGAAACATCACATGACTACAAATATCTACATTTAATAGCATTTAACCACAAAAACCTACAGAATATCCTACCATGATATGGGTTTTCCCAACTTGCTTTTTTAAGGCATGTGATGAGGTAATTAATCTGAATATGTGATATGTTGTTTAGAACCAATCTAATATCTCTATTGAAAGAATATTCATACCTTTATGTCTAATTATCAAAAAAGAATAAAAACAATTTAAACAATCATTATCACGTAATATTGGTGTATAAACGACCATAATTTGATGACCTAACACGTTAGAGTGCATTTGAACAAAACATTATGAATAAATTTTTGACATTATTTTTAATATTATTTTTAAGTGTTAATTGCAAAGCACAAAGTATTCCAACAAAAACAGAAATCGTCGAACATTATGGGTTTCAACAAAAATCTATTGAAGCTAACAATGAGGTGATTGTTTTTTATACTTATCAGAAAGGTATAAAAGCAAAAACTAAACTTATCTTTTATTTGCAAGGTAGCGACCCAAGTCCACAATTTTCCTACCGAATTAAAGATGATAAAGTTCAGAAACTCTGTTGGCTTAATGGAGAATTCAATAACATTTCAGAAGAATATTTATATGTAGTAATTGAAAAAATTGGTTTTGAAAAAGTAATAAATGAAGATGACATTCCAAAACCAAAAATCTACCAAGAAAAGAATTCTTTAGGAAATAGAGTTTCAAGAGTCAATTCTGTTATTGAACATTTAACTTCAATAAATGATTATGAGAAAGTTATTGTGTATGGTCATTCAGAAGGTGCACCAGTTGGAGCTAAATTAGCGACCATAAGCAATAAAATTACACATCTAGGTTTTTGGGCTGGAAATGCACTACCAGATTATTATGATTTTATAATTGAAAACAGAATCGAATTTTACAAAGGCACTATTTCTGATTCTATAGCACAATCACGAATTGATAAAAACATTGACGGATTTAAAGAAATAGTGAAGGACTCTTTAAAGACTAATGGTAATGGATATACAAATTTGAGATGGTGGTCGTATTCAGAACCACCTATTAATAATTTATTGAAATTAGATATTCCTATTTACGTTCAGGTAGCATCATTGGATAAAAGTGCACCAATTGAAAGCAGTTATCTCATTCCATTAGAATTTACACGATTGAAAAAGTCAAACCTTACTTATAAAGTTTGCGTAGGTTGTGACCACGGATTTGAATTAACAAATAAAGAAGGAAAAGTTGAACGAAAATGGAAACAAATATTTGATGACTTTATTGACTGGACTGAAAAAAACGCACCCTAACATTTTGTATAAGAAATGGTAGGGAAAGTGTTAAATATCAAGGTTTATAGTCCGTTCAAACTGCATAACGGTTTGACAAGAAAGTACCACGCAATCTGCCACTACTCATACAATTTACCGTTACCCACAATTTGAGAAAATGACTTACAGAATAACAAAATTTGACCCAAAAAAGAGAAATAAAGAAGGGCATTTTCTGGATAATTCCGAATGGACAGCGATTAGCGATATAGGAAAATCTGAATATAGAAATGTGGGTTATGAAGAATATGAAAAAACTGAAACGGCATATGTGGAATCTATAAAACTCATACTTAACGAAAAAAATATACCAAGTTTGAAAATTGACTCATTAGAATTACGTGGTTCGTTCGAGGAATTTGAAAACTATAAAAAAGACGGTCGACTAAAGAATATTGATGTTGATTTTAATAGTGAAATCGACACTTTAGAAAACGGAACTTTTCTGAATTTAAAGCAGGTTCAAAAAATGATTCGCTTGATTTTAAGAGAAACTGTTTGGATGAACTTACTCGATTCTGCATTTAAAATAATTTTAGGATATGATTATTATATGTATGTCGAGTGCTCGGAATTAACAAACCTCACAATAAAACGGATTGAAGAAATGGGACTTTTTGTCGAGCCAAATATGGGACAAAGGACAATTATAGTAACAGACGAAAAGGGAAATGAAATATAAAACTGTGGGTAACAATATATAAAAATAATTGCTCTATTTTGAGCTTAACCAAAGGTCGTTGCAAGACTGTTAGTACCAATATAAATCAACCTTGAATATAAAAACACTTTTCAGATTACTTCTATCAACAGGATTTATTTTATGGGTTTTATCATGGATAGGTGATTCCAACGGAATACTTCCTTTATCAACATATGGAATGTTTCTTTCAGTTTTTTTAACTGGAACTGGAATTTACTTTTGGTTAAAGTCTTATAAAGAAAAAAGAGGGTTTTATCCGAAACTTTTTAAAATATATCGAAATTTACTCAATAAAATGAAAAAGAATCCATTTAACGGGTTTATTATAATGGTAAGACACTTACTCAAATTTTATACTCTGACACTTGTCTTTACTATGATTTTAGTCTTTATCGGTTATATAACTATTGGACAATCTGAACCAGTAAAAACAGTACAAAACTATTGTGAAAACAATTCTGAAATAAATAAAATAACTGGAAAAATAAATCATTATGGGATATTAAGAAATGTAAACTCTCAATGGGGTGCTGAAACAGGAAACTCTAAAATATCTATGACTATTGTATCAGAAAAAGGAGTTTTTTATATAACTTCTAAATTGGAAAAAGAGAATGGTGAATGGAAAGTAAAAGAGTTGGAATTAAAAAATAAAAATACAGGTGCTAACAAAAAACTGTAATAAAAAACGTGTAACAACTATGAATAAAATAACAAAACTAGCTTTAAGTATCCCATCTCTCCTATTATTGTTTTTGATTTTCTACAACTTTTTTTCAGATTCCTCATATGAAGATTTTGATTTGATGTTTAATATCATTGTAATCGTACAGGTCATCTTTATTGTTTGTTTGATATATATCCTTTATAAACTCTGGAAAAACCCGAACAAATCAAAAAATACTAAATGGACATGGACACTCCTAACAATTCTAGTATTCCAACCCATAACAACTCTAATTTATCTTTGGGCAATTGAACTCGACAACAATAAAACTATTTAGAAATCGTAAAAAAACAACCGAAACAGTAATGTTTCATAGCCAAGACTGTAAACTCTAATTAATAAACTTAGTCAAAAATAACTTATGAAAAATCAATTAATAATATTTGGTCTATTAATGACTGCATTCATTTCATCAGGTCAAAATCAAATTCAATATGAGAAAGGAAAACTCTTTTCGGAAAACCAAATAGGGATAGATAAATTTTATTTTGTTCATCAAACATTTGCTGATGCCTTTTATATGACCGATTTATACAAGCAACTCACAGATGATGAAATGTATTCAATTTTAAATAATGCATATCATTCAGTTACAAAAGAAGAAAGGGTGTTGGTTAAAATTGCTCAAAAAAATGGACCTGATGCTCGTTTAGCTTTCAAATTTATTGGAGACACCGAAAAACTTGGTGATATCTTAGTTCTAGCAACTAATTTTAATAAAAAAAGTCGTGTTTTTGAAGAAGAAGTTGACTCAGAAAATTCAATTTATAGATGGTATAAAATTGAAAGTGGAAAATTGGTTTATCGAAAAGATTTATATTCAAAAAAAGCAGAAAAAGAAAACCGAAAGAAAAATTCACACTCATTAATTGGAATGTATCTTTTCGATGATAATTTTGATAATGATAAAAAAGTGAAACCGCTTATTGATGATTTGCTCGCCTCTGACAAAGATGACTTAGAGAAGCTTTATGGTTATTTATACCTAGGTGAATACTGGCTATTAAATAATGATTTGAAAAAAGCCGAGGAATCAGTTCTAAAACTTAAAGAATTATTAAATAATAGCGAAACGATTCCAAAAAACTATTCGTTAATTTCGAATATGGCAACTACTGAATTAGAGATGATGAAAAGGTTCTATAACTAAAGCTAAAACCCTTGGCCATAATTTGACAAAATGCTAGACATTCCAATTTTATTTTTAATACCAATGCTTATTACATTTGGAATTACTGTTTGGGTTTTTCTAATTTTGGATAAAAACGGTTATTCACCAAGTTTAGGAGGTAATGTTACCACATTTCAAAATCTTTCCGATTTATTGCATTTAGCTAATAGGGCTGAATCTATTAAGAAGAAAATTAAGTATTACATTCTTTTTATATCTATTCCTGTCGGTAGTATCCTCACTATTGGAATGTTCTTTTTTGCTATAACAAATGATTTTCCAGATGATGATTGCAATGCTCTAAAAAGTTTTCGCAATAGAAATTGGAATGGAATTATTGTAGATAAATATCGTGATAAGCAAAATCATAATTATCATACCATTAGTCTTAATACTGGCAAAGGTGTATACCGAATACAAGAACAGATATTATCTGATTTTGACAACTTTGAATTGATAGAAATTGGAGATTCTATTTCAAAAAATAGAGGGGAAATCATAGTTAATATCTTTAATAAAGAAAAAAATATTGAATTAAAATCTAGCTATGTTTGTGATAAATAATACAATTACTAACAATATAATTTGATTAAACCATTTTACACTAAACAATGAAATATCTATTAATTTTAACCATTTTCTCAGCATCATTATCATTTAGTCAATCAATTGAAGAGTCCGAACTTATTGGGCTTTGGAAGGTTGTAAATATTGAAGGAACCATTCAAATAAAAGAAGATCAAAAAGGTATGTTAGATTCAGTTATGACAGCTTTTAATGAATCAACTTTCGAATTTGAATCTGATAAAAATTTCACTCTGGATATAGATTTTATCGGAATTGAAGATATGATGAGAAAAGTACATTGGGAATATTTCCCAGAAGAATCATTAATAATTATCGAAAACTGGAATATGAAAGACAATCTTATGTTGATAAAAGTTGAAAAGAAAAATGATAAA
>JADGEA010000245.1 GCA_016744615.1 Flavobacteriaceae bacterium | reverse complement strand
AACTTTTATCATCATGACCTTTCTAAGTCCGTTATTGATGATAGGGATGATTGCACTTGTTTTTTTGCTGACTAAAAGCAGTATGGAAAAAACAACAACAGTAGCTTATGTTGATGAATCCGGATTGTTCTCTGCAGATGATTTTACTGATGGTAAGACGCTGAAATTTGAAAATTTGACTGAAGTTGGTCTTGAAAAAGCAAAAATAATTGTTGAAGAAACTTCGCATGAAGGATTATTATATATTCCTAAAAAAGACAATATCAATGAAGTTGCAAATAGTATTGAGTTTTTTTCAGTAGAAACACCTAGCATGGTAGCTATTAGTGGTTTGGAGTCTATATTAGAAAGAAAACTACACAAAGAAAAGATGATGCAATTACATATTGATCTGGATAAACTAGAAAAAGCAAAGGTCAATGTAGATATTAAAATGTC
Source organism: Flavobacteriaceae bacterium (assembly GCA_016744615.1). GTDB lineage: Bacteria > Bacteroidota > Bacteroidia > Flavobacteriales > Flavobacteriaceae > Lutimonas. The sequence goes on along the minus strand of JADGEA010000245.1, from coordinate 4,545 downwards.
AAATTTTAGTGGTGAAAGATCTTCTAAATTAATCAATGGAGTGAAAATTGGATTAGGTATGGGTGCTGGTTATATAATAATGATGTTTATTATTGTTTATGGTGCAATGGTTATGCGAAGCGTTATTGAAGAAAAAACAAGTAGAATAATAGAAGTTATTATTTCGTCTGTAAAACCATTTCAATTGATGTTGGGTAAAATATTTGGTACTGCCGCTGCAGGGTTAACGCAGTTTTTAATTTGGGGTGTTTTAATGTTTATTCTTTTAATGGGAAGCTCTTACTTTTTTGGAGTTGACTTATCGAGTAATGCTATGAATACACAGCAAATGAGTGCAGAACAATTAGAAGTGTTTGCACAAAATGACACTCAATTTATTATAGGTGAAGTATTAAATTTACCTCTTTTAAGCATGTTAATTTACTTTATTTTATATTTTTTATTTGGGTATTTACTATATAGTTCATTGTATGCTGCAATAGGTGCAGCAGTTGATAATGAAACAGATACACAGCAATTTATGTTACCCGTAATGCTGCCTTTAATGATTGGTGTTTATGTTGGTTTTGCTACAGTAATTAATGATCCACATGGTACAATAGCAACTGTATTTTCAATGATACCTTTTACATCACCTATTGTTATGCTTATGCGAATTCCTTTTGGTGTTCCATGGTGGCAGATTGCTTTATCATTGTTCTTATTGCTGATCACATTTTTATTTGTTGTCTGGCTCGCAGCAAAAATATACAGGGTTGGTATTTTAATGTATGGTAAAAAAACGAGTTACAAAGAATTGTATAAATGGATGAAGTATTAATAACTCAAAATAGAATATTTAAAATTCAAAATTTAAGTAAGTAGAGAATGAATAAAATATTGGTAATAGAAGATGAAGCTGCGATTCGTAGAGTATTAACAAAGATAATTCAAGATGAAAACAAGGCATATCAAGTAGAGGAAGCAGAAGATGGTTTAATGGGATATTTGATGATCGAAAAAACAGATTATGATCTGGTGTTATGCGATATTAAAATGCCAAAAATGGATGGAGTAGAAGTTCTTGAAAAAGTTCAGAAAATAAAGCCTGAAATACCTTTTATCATGATATCCGGTCACGGTGAACTGGAAACAGCTGTAGAAACCATGAGGCTTGGAGCATTTGATTATATATCAAAGCCACCTGATTTGAATCGATTACTTAATGCCATTCGCAATGCATTGGATAAAAAGCAATTAACTGTCGAAAATAAAAGACTCAAGAAAAAAGTAAATAAAAACTTTCAAATGATAGGTGAAAGTGAAGCAATTTTAAAGATCAAAGATATGATCGAAAAAGTTGCTCCCACAGAGGCAAGAGTTTTGATAACTGGTGCAAATGGTACGGGTAAAGAACTGGTAGCACACTGGATACATCAAAAAAGTAACCGATCAAAAGGATCTATAATCGAGGTGAATTGTGCTGCAATTCCTAATGAATTGATTGAAAGTGAATTGTTTGGACATGTAAAAGGGTCGTTTACCGGAGCAAATAAAGACAGAGCTGGAAAATTTGAAGCAGCCAATGGTGGAACTATCTTTTTAGATGAAATAGGAGATATGAGTTTATCCGCACAAGCGAAAGTTTTAAGAGCATTACAGGAAAATAAAATCAGCAGGGTAGGTACGGATAGAGATATTAAAGTAGATGTAAGGGTTATAACAGCAACCAATAAAGATCTTCAAAAAGAAATAAAAGAGGGTAAATTTAGAGAGGATCTTTACCATCGTTTAGCAGTTATTTTGATTAAAGTTCCTTCGTTGAACGAAAGAAAAGACGACATTCCTCTTTTGATAGATTATTTTTCAAAAGATATTGCTTCACAACACGGAAATGCACAAAAAATATTTCTTCCAGAAGCTATTGAGCGTTTAAAGGAGTATGATTGGACAGGTAATATTCGTGAATTGAGAAATGTTGTTGAAAGATTAATTATCTTGGGAGAAGATAAAATAACGGTTAATGATGTAGATCTTTTTGCCAGTAAATAAAAAATATAATATATGAAAACCAATCCATATCAAGTAGTTGAAAAAGTAGAGTTAAGTAAAATTCAAACTTTAAAGGTTGAGGAGGGAGGAAAAGGTAAATTAAAAAAAATTAGTAAGAAGATTAGTAAGATTCAAAATAAAATGTACGCCCATGGCAAATACAGTGTTTTGATCTGTTTTCAGGGAATGGATACTTCCGGTAAGGATAGTTTGGTACGTGAGGTTTTTAAAAGTTTTAATACACGAGGTATCAATGTTCATAGTTTTAAAACTCCATCAAAAACAGAACTGGAACATGATTATTTATGGAGACATATTTTGGTGCTCCCCGAAAGAGGAACTTTTGCTATTTTTAACAGAACTCACTATGAAAATGTATTGGTGACCAGAGTACATCCCGAATATGTTTTAGGAGAAAATATCCCTTCTATTCACAGTGTTGACCAGTTAGATGATGCTTTTTATCACAAACGAATGGATCAGATTAATAATTTTGAGGAATATTTATCAGATAATGGAACCATTATTTTAAAGTTCTTCTTGAATATTTCAAAAGAGGAACAAAAGAACCGCTTGTTAAGAAGAATTGAATTAGAAGAAAAAAACTGGAAATTTTCAGGAGGTGACCTAAAGGAAAGAAAGCTTTGGAATAATTATATGGATTGTTATGAAGATCTTTTAAATAGAACTTCTTCAGAAGATGCTCCCTGGTATATCATTCCTTCAGATGATAAAAAAACTTCCAGATTGTTGGTTGCTGAAACCATTTTAGAGACCCTTAAAAAATACACAGATATTGAAGAGCCAGAATTAGATAAAGAGACTCAGGCTAATTTACAAAAATATAAGAATATGCTTGAAAATGAGTGATGAATATCAAAACTCAGGGCTTCACTTGGAGTGAAATCCTGAGTATTCTGATTTGATCGATAAATGAATCTATTGTAATACTTCTGCATACATAGACTAGAGTATAAACGTCTCTATTTGGTGCTGTTCATTTGTTTTCTTTTACGATAATCAGATAATAGCTTGCGATTAAAATCATGTTCTGCCTTGTTAAGCAATAGAATTTTTTTTGCTGGAATTACATTTTTTAATTTTTTATAAAGCGTCTTTTTTGCATCTAAAATAGCCTGCTCATTTTTAGATATTTTTATTAGTAATTGATTAGCTTTATCTTCACTAAGTGCTTCAAAACCACCTTGTTTTTTCATTATATTTCTCATTTCACTCATCTTGTTTACTTTGAGTTGGAAATATTCTTTTTCATAGGCGTTGTAAATTGGCCAGAATTTCTCAGCTTCCTTTGACGATAGGTCCAGTTGATCGGTTAAATATGCTGTTTTATAGGCTTTTAATCTTTCTCTTTTTCCATGGTGTTGTGCAACAACTATGTTTAAAGTGATAAAAAAAACTAGTAATGTGTATATCAGTTTTTGCATAATATTAATTTTCATATAATAAAACTTCAATATCCGTATAATTTAAATAATTGGTAACTGCATCGGACTCTTCTGCAATTAAATTCAGATCCTCATCACTAAAAACATCTTCAATATCATAAGTATTAAAAGAAACAAGACCTTCTTCCAACCATGTCTCTATTTCGTTATCCGCAATATAGTCTATAGGATCGTTATTTGTATTAAATCTGGCAATACTAAAAAATAATAACAAAGATGCAGCAATCGCTAAGCCGGCTATTTTAATAAATGATGATCTATTTAATGGGATAACTTTACTTTTATTAGATTTTGAACCTCCTACTAATTCAATATTTTCAAAATAATTATCAGGAGTATTGAATCCAGGAGTTTTAATAGAACTAATTGATGCCTGCTTATCATCTTTTTTACTAATATTTGCTTCAAAGTTTTTAAAATAATCATCAGGTACTTTAAAGCCTGTAGATAAAGGATTTATCTTATTTTGCAGCTCTTTTTCAAATTGTACAAAATAGTTATCAGGGGTTTTAAAACCTGATTTATTTATATTTTTTAATATGTCTTTATTTTTGTTCTTCATTTAATTATTAGACCAACTTTTAAGTAAAAGGTTTATTTTTCAGTTAAATAAGCTTCAATCTTTTTTCGTGCGTGATAATAAGAGGCTTTTAATGCTCCAACCGATGTTTCCAATATTTCAGAAATGTCATCATATTTCATATGATCAAAATATTTCATATTAAAGACCAGTTTCTGCTTTTGAGGTAAGGTAGCCAAAGCTTTTTGTAATTTCAATTGAATTTCATCACCATCAAAATAAACATCAGCTTCTAGTTTTTCTATCAATTTATTTTGAAGAGTTTCACTGTCAACTTTATTTAAACTGGCTTTTTTCTTTAGATGTGTTAAAGATTCATTTGTTGCAATTCTGTACATCCATGAGTAAAGTTTGCTATTTCCTTTAAACTTGCTAATATTGTTGAATATTTTTATAAATGTATTTTGAAGAACATCATCAGCATCATCATGAATAAGTACAATTTTTCGAATATGCCAATACAAACGC
>JADGEA010000493.1 GCA_016744615.1 Flavobacteriaceae bacterium | reverse complement strand
TGGATTAACTAAAAGTATGAAGCTTACTTTGGTTGATTATTATTTACTAAGACTGGGTAAACAATAATGATTTTAAACCCCCGAATTTTTCATTAAGCCTAAAGCATCAAGGTGAACAAGCAGTGTATTAAAACCAACCCATTTCAAAAACCGACTCCGTATGAAAAACTTGTAAGAATATGGACGCATTATGGAGAATTAAGATACAAACGGAATTAAATTCCGTCTATTGTAAGTAGTTTAGTTTTTCCAACCATTAAATCAACAGTCATCAAAATTCTTTTAAATACAGATTCTTGTCTGTACTCTAAACCGTGTTTCTTACAAATATCTTTTACGATAGGTTGCATTTTTTGGTAAAAAGAAAGTGGCATATTTGGAAATAAGTGATGCTCGATTTGGTAGTTTAAAAAACCATGTCCAAAGTCAATCAAGTCCGAGCCAGTGTTATAATTAACACTTCCCATGATTTGTCTTAAATAGTACTCACCTTGTGTTTTATGAGGTGTTGAGAACTGGTAAATATCTTCAGCTGAATGATTTGGCACGATTACTAAAAATGAATGTAAGTTAGCAAACGCTTCACCTATAAAAATAAATATAAAAGCAGCTAAAACAGCTTCCATCCCACCTAAAGGAAAAAATAAAAATGGTAAAATCACAAACTGAAATAAACCATACGGTAAAAGGTATTCTAACCATAAAGCTTTTCCATTTTTAGTAAAAGGGTTTACTTCATAATCCAATGTATCTGGAAGCTTTTGTTTTTGTCTTTCTTTATTTTCAAGGATTCTCAGTGTGTTTGGAGCATAGTATGTAAACTTCCAAGTGAAAGCAAAAAGATAAACTACAGTATATTTTACCCAGTTAGGAATCTTCGCCTCATGTAACCAAACAAGATTTTTTTCAACATTGTCAGGATCATCTACTTCACCAAGATGGTAATGATGCATGATATTATGCTCAAAAGCCCATGCGTCTGGTTTTATCCAATCCATCCAGTCAATCCATCTACGATTACCTGATGCAAAACCATCTTTTGTATATCTATGAGGAATATTTGGAACCTTATCATAAGCACCATGTAAGATAGGATGGGTAACATTTGCCCAACGTGAAATATTACCTACACCAATCAAGAATGAACCAATAATTCCTAGTCCCCAAAAAGCAACAGAGTGAAGTTCAAAAGATGAATAATCTAAATAAATAGCTATTAGGATAAAGGTAAAACCACCTAAAGTAGACCCTCTTCCCCATCTTTCTAACTTTAGTAAGTGCTGAAAATCTGCTTCTGTTGTCTTTCCGATAGTTTTTTTAATTGCGTC
>JADGEA010000492.1 GCA_016744615.1 Flavobacteriaceae bacterium | reverse complement strand
CAAACGATGCAGCAACAAGAAGGAATGCCAAATATGAAATTTATCATGTATTTGTCACCTTTAATGATGTTGGTTTTCTTTAATAACTATGCTTCTGGACTTTCTTTATACTATTTTGTATCTAACTTAATTACTATTGGTATCATGTTGGTTATTAAGAATTATATTATCGATGACGATAAAATTCATGCTAAGATTCAAGAGAATAAAAAGAAACCTAAAAAACAAAATAAATTTCAGAAAAAAATGTCTGAAATGATGGAACAAGCTGAGGAGCAAAAAAAGAAAGGTAAACGTTAATTATTTTTTAAAAACTCCCAATCGGGAGTTTTTTTTGCTTAAAATTGAACTATTAAAGTATGATTAGTCAATAGTTTTAAGTTTTATCCGTTAAAATAAAAACCCTTATTTATGAAAATATATAGTTTACTAATAATAAGTTTATTATTAAATGCAACTTTTGGTTTTTCACAAAATGATATCAACCAACTTGATAGTCAAGGGAAGCGTCATGGGATTTGGAAAAAGAATTTTAAAGATTCTGAACAAATTCGATATGAAGGTGAATTTAATCATGGAAAGGAAATAGGAGTCTTTAAGTTTTATTGTGAAGATTGTGGGACAAGCCCTGTAATGACAAAATCTTTTAATGATAATGATTCAGTTGCTGTTGTGAAATACTTTTCTAAAAAAGGAAAAATTATTAGTTTAGGAGAAATGAAAGGGAAAGTAAGAGTTGGACCTTGGTTGTATTATCATAATGGGACAAAGGTTATTATGACGAAAGAGAATTATGATAATGGAGCACTGGATGGTGTAAAATTGACCTATTATAAAACTAATGTTTTGGCGGAAGAATTAAGTTATAAAAAAGGTGTTAAAGAAGGAAAAAATATATATTACTCTCCTACAGGAGTGGTTTTGAAAAACCTAATTTATGTAAATGGCGAATTGCACGGTTTAGGTTCTTACTATGATGGAGAAGGAAAACTAATCCTAGAAGGGAATTATAAAAATGGTAAAAAACACGGTATTTGGAAAACCTATGAAGAAGGGAAACTTGTCAAAGAAGAAAAATTTCCTAAACATGAAAATAATAATTAATCAAGATTGTATTTTTGACAATCCATTAGAGAATTGTTAATTTTGCATTCAAATAATTTATATGAAAAGAGTTGTCGTTGGACTTAGTGGAGGAGTGGATTCAAGTGTTGCTGCATACCTTTTGAAGGAGCAAGGCTATGAGGTGATCGGTCTTTTCATGAAAAATTGGCATGACGATTCTGTCACCATTTCTGATGAATGTCCTTGGTTGGATGACAGTAATG
>JADGEA010000491.1 GCA_016744615.1 Flavobacteriaceae bacterium | reverse complement strand
AATTGATAGTGTTGCATTAGATTCTATGTTGAGGTTTGTGGGTTTTGAGAAAGTGAAATTAAATCAGAATAATAAGATAGAAAAAGAATATCCAGAAATCTATTTTGATTTTAACGCAGTTGCAAAAGGGTATGGTATTGATCTTATCGGTAACTATTTAGAATCTAAAGGAGCTAAAAATTATTTAATTGAATTGGGTGGTGAGATTTTAGCAAAAGGAAAAAACCTTGAAAAAAATAAAACATGGGTAGTTGGTATTGAAAACGTAAAATCTAATTTAAATGATAGGAGTTACTCAACCACTATTGCTTTAGATAATATTGCAATGGCTACTTCTGGTAACTACCGAAAGTTTAGAGTTGATTCTCTTACTGGAAAAAAATATGTTCATACGCTAAATCCACTTACAGGATCTGCAGAAAAAAGTGACATTACGAGTGCTACCGTTTTAGCATCCACTTGTGCAATAGCAGATGCATATGCAACATCCTTTATGGCTTTGGGGTTAGAAAAATCTAAAAAAATATTAAAAAGGTTTAATGGAGTTGAGGTTTATTTTACTTTTAACGATTCCAATAATATAGAACAGGTATATGTAACTGAAGGGTTGAAAAAAAGGATTTTAGACTAATTCTTTTTACAAACAGGAATTATTTCTCCTTTTGCTAAGCGAAATTTATTGATTTCTTCTTCAGATAAAGTTTTGGTATAATCAACCTCAGAAACTTCAAATCCGATACTTCTGAGTTTCTTAAAATAATCTCGACCATAAACTCTCACATGATCGTATTGTCCAAATATCTTAGCTCGTTCCTTTGGGTCTACTATAGAATCATCTTCGAAGGTTGTTTCTCTTGATAAATCTTGTGGGATTTGAAAAATACCGATTCCGCCTGGAGCTAAAACACGATATAATTCTTGCATTGCCTTTGTGTCATCAGGAATATGTTCTAAAACATGATTGCAAAAAATAAAATCAAATTCATTGTCTTGGAAAGGTAAATTACAGATATCTGCTTTTACATCTGCTAAAGGTGAATTTAAATCGGTAGTAGTATAATCTAGGTGTTTTATTTTTTTAAATCGATTGTAAAATGCCTGCTCTGGAGCAAAGTGTAGCAGTTTTATTCTTTTTTCATTTGAAAAAAAATTAGTTTCATTTTTTAAAAACAACCAAAATAAACGATGCCTTTCTAAAGATAGAGTTCCAGGTGCTAAAACATTCTCACGAATCTTTTCATAACCATATGGTAAAAACTTTCGATAAGATTTTTCGTCAATAGGATCGGTATAAGTAGTTCCTTTTAAGAAAAAAGCCATTAAAGGCCGAGCC
>JADGEA010000490.1 GCA_016744615.1 Flavobacteriaceae bacterium | reverse complement strand
CGACGAACTGGAGTCAATTTTAGAAAAAGCAGTAGAAAATGAAAGTTATCAAGATCAGTTAAAAGCTTTTAAAGAGTACCAAAACAAAGTAGCAACCACCGATTTTTCAAAAGAGTTTTCAAGGTTGGACAGTTTGTTTGAAGGAGTTCAATTGTTAGGAGATTACAGCCAGAAAATTAAGGATGAGGTATTGGCTCAAGGAGAACTTATTTCAGCAAAACTGATTACGACTTTATTAAAAAATAAAGGAATCAATGCAAAAGCAACAGATGCGAGAACTTTGATTAAAACAGACGATTCCTATGGTAATGCAAAACCTAACGAGGCATTATCGAAAAAAAATGTAATTGAATATTTTAAACAAAACAATGGTACGACTGTAAATGTTGTAACCGGTTTTATTGCTTCAAATAAAGATAATAAAACAACCACTTTAGGAAGAAATGGTAGTAATTATACAGCTTCCTTATTAGCAAATTATTTGGATGCAGAAGAGTTGCAAAATTACACTCACGTCAACGGTATTTATACTGCAAATCCAGACTTGGTTAAAGATGCTAAAAAAATTGAAAAATTATCATTTACAGAAGCAAATGAATTAGCCAACTTCGGAACTACCATTTTACATGCAAAGACCATTATCCCTTTATTAGAAAAAAATATTCCATTGCGAATACTTAATACATTCAATCCAAGTGATAAGGGTACATTAATTACTTCACAAAATAATGCCAAAGGAATACGCTCCTTATCTGTTTTAGATAATGTTGCTTTAGTAAATATTGAAGGAAGAGGCTTATTAGGTAAAGTAGGAGTAGATGCAAGGATATTTAAAGCATTAAGTAGTCAAAATATTAGTGTGAGTATTATATCTCAGGGATCTTCGGAGCGAGGTATTGGATTGGTAATCGATGCTGAAAAAGCTTCAAAAGCAGTTGTTGCTTTAGAACAAGAATTTGAAAACGATTTTTACTCTCAAGACATTAATAAGATTAGTGTGATTGATGATGTTTCTGTAATATCAATAATCGGTCAGGAGTTGAGTAATTTTCACAAGCCATTTAATGCACTTATAAAAAATCAAGTTACTCCTATATTGTTTAATAACACTGTAACGGGTGAAAATGTAAGTATCGTGGTTAAAAAATCACAATTACATAAAGCCTTGAATGTAATACACGGCGAAATATTTGGGGTTTCAAAAAAGATAAACTTAGCAATTTTCGGTCACGGTTTAGTGGGTGGAGCTTTAATCAATCAAATTATTACATCTGCTAAAGAAATTGAAAAACGAAAAGGTGTAAAACTGAATATTTTTGCAATTGCAAATTCA
>JADGEA010000039.1 GCA_016744615.1 Flavobacteriaceae bacterium | reverse complement strand
TCTTTTCTCCGTTTGTTAATATTTGGTAACCTATTCAATATATTGATAATTAGATTATTATAAATTTTAATCCCCTTGATAGTCATGTCTTTAATAGATCGTCGTTAATCTATTAAGACACTTATTATCAAGGTTTTACCCTAATTAAATTGTGATTATTTTTAATTTATTTTGTTCATTATCAATTGTTTAGATGAGTTTGTAACGGAGTGTTGTCAATAAGATAGCCCCAGTTTCCTTCCGGATCTTTTAATGATTTTACATCTGTATATCTGGTACATAAACTTGCCCATAATGTATTTAAAAACATAATGGTTTTAAGTATTGTACTCAAATAAACCTCCCGTCATCTTTTGATTCAGAAAGGTTGTGGACATTTTCTTTATACCATCCATTTTTTGTTACATTTCTGTAATCAAATTCAGAAATATAAGGCTTGATATCAAGTAGAGGGGTTCCGTCAATAATATCAAGATCTTTTACTGTTAGTATATTTTGATCTATATCAACCAGTCTTACAACTGAAATCCCGATAGGATTTGGTCGCCCAGGGGCTCTTGTAGCAAAAATACCATGGGTTTGATTATCTAAAAATGGTTTTACTTCTAATTTGGTTTCTTTGATCAAATGCAGGTGATAAATGAGAATCATATGCGAAAATCCTTCCAAATCTTTTAATCCTGATACAAATTCAGGAAATACTTCAATTTTCCCTTGAATTCCTTTAGCTCCTGAAGCCTGAATTGGAGTTCCTTTTGGTTCCTTAAAAGGAGAATGAACCAAACCTATTGGCCGGTAAAAAATTTCATTCATAACAACTTATTTATTAGGATACTTTAATCTAAACAATCTCAGCACTCAACCCTCGATTTAAAAGCTCAGTGCATTTTAGTTTCAGCTCATCATATTCACCGGTTTTAACAGCACATTTTCCCTTATAATGAACCAGATAGGTACATTGTTCTGCCTGCTCTAAGGTATGTTCACAAACAGAAACTAAAGAATCAATCACAAAATCAAAAGTATTGACCTCATCATTAAATAAAATTATTTCATGTTGATTTACTTCCTGTACAAGTATATCAACATCTTCTTGAATCTTTTCTTTTGTCATAAATATTTCAGTCATCATCATTCTAATTTCCTACAAAATTATAAAAAATATGTTTAAACATATTTTTACATCTACTTTTTCAATTTTAAACCAACCCAATTATTTCTTTCCAGTTGCTTTTCTAATATTAAATTGTGTGTTTTTGCTTCCTTCAAAATCACAGGAATATCTTCCGTATAAAATCCACTCAATAAAAGTGTTCCATTATCATTCAAACTTTTTGCATAAGCACCTATATCTTGTAATAAAATATTACGATTGATATTTGCAATGATCACATCGTATTTTTTACTTTTTAGCAAAGAAGCATCTCCCTCAAAGACTTGAATATGATGACAATTATTTCTTTCAACATTTTCCAGTGAATTTTCATAGCACCAGGTATCGATATCAATGGCGTCTAATTGCTCTGCTCCTTTCATTTCAGCAAAAATGGCTAGAATTCCTGTACCACAACCCATATCTAAAACAGACTTACCTGTGAGATCCATATCCATTAAATGTTGTATCATCAAATGTGTTGTTTCATGATGCCCTGTGCCAAAACTCATTTTAGGCTCAATTACAATATCATATTCAAGGTTTGGATTCTCATGAAAAGGAGCCCTTATACTCACTAAACCATCCACCTGAATAGACTCAAAATTCTTTTCCCACTCACTATTCCAATTTACTTGTTCAATCTCTTCAATATCATAAGTTATTACCACTTCTTCTGATTGCAATAATTGAATTTCATCTAAAATATCACCATACCAATCCTTCTTTTGAATATAGGCAGTTACTCCATTTTTATTCTCTGTAAAACTTTCGAAATCAACTGTTCCTAGTTCTGCAATCAGGATATCGATAGCTGTTTGAATTTCCAATGTTTTGGCTGTAATTTCAAATGTATAAGAAATATAATTCATCATGGGTTTCTATTAAATGTTAGAATTAAAATAATTAAAATCTTATTTTGTTGCAAAGTTAAGGGTATTCCCTGAACTATAAAAAATCAGTGAATACCCTTAGGATATTTTTTTAGTAAAAATGGTAAGATTCCTACCTCAGTAGGAATGACAGTAAAATTATATCGCTTTGATTAGAGCAACAAAATCATCAACTTTTAATGCTGCTCCTCCAATCAAACCACCATCCACATCTTCTTTAGAAAAGATCTCTTTCGCATTAGCAGGTTTTACACTTCCTCCATATAAAATGGATACTTCTTCAGAAACATCACTTATGTATCTCTCTGCCACTAATTCACGAACAAATGCATGCATTTCTTGTGCTTGCTCCGGACTAGCTGTTTCACCGGTACCTATTGCCCAAACGGGTTCGTAAGCTAAAATAATATGTTTCCAGTCATCTGATGTCAAATGGAACAAAGCTTCTTTGATCTGTTCTTCCACCACTTTAAAGTGATTTTTACTTTTTCTATCTTCCAAAACTTCTCCAAAACAAAAAATAACTTCCAGTTTATTCTTTAAAGCAGTATTTACTTTTGCTGCTAAAGATTCATTTGTTTCACCAAAATATTCTCTTCGCTCTGAATGACCCAAAATTACGATATCAACATGAACATTTTTGATCATACTTGCTGAAATTTCACCAGTAAATGCCCCACTTTCCATAGCACACATATTTTGTGCCGCCACTTCAATCTTACAACCTTTTGTCTTTTTTGAAGCTTTTTGAAGATTTGTAAATGAAGGCGCAATAATAACTCGTGTATTATCCAACTTTACCTTTTTAACTTCTTTGGTTAATTCCTTTACAAAAGACTTAGTCTCTTGATAAGTTTTATTCATTTTCCAGTTTCCTGCTACAATTTTACTTCTCATTACTTGATATTTTAGATTGAAATTTATTGAACTGCAAAGATAATGTAAACGGTTAAATTGTGTACTTTTACGCAACTTTATTTTCAAAAAATGAACAAACAACAACTTATCCATCAGATCAAATCTAAAAAATCATTCCTATGCATTGGTTTAGATGTTGATCTAGAAAAAATCCCGTCTCATTTATTAAAATTAGAAGATCCTATATTTGAATTCAACAAACAGATTATTGATGCCACACATGATTTGACTATTGCCTACAAACCCAATACTGCATTTTATGAAGCTTACGGAATTAAAGGCTGGAATTCACTGGTAAAAACGATAAATTACATCAATAAAAATTACCCTGATATTTTTACCATTGCAGATGCAAAACGCGGTGACATTGGTAATACTTCTACTCGTTATGCCAAAGCTTTTTTTGAAGATATGAATTTTGATTCTGTTACAGTCGCCCCATATATGGGAAGTGATTCAGTTGAACCTTTTCTTGCTTTCGCTGATAAATTTACTATACTTTTAACCCTTACTTCTAATAAAGGCGGACTTGATTTTCAAATTTTAAAAGATGAGAATGGAGTTACTTTATATGAAAAAGTTTTACAACAATCCAAAACCTGGAAAAACAGTGATCAACTAATGTATGTTGTTGGTGCTACCCGACCAGAGTATTTTAAAAAGATTAGAAATATTGTACCCAATAGTTTTTTACTTGTTCCCGGGATAGGAGCACAAGGTGGAAGTTTACAGGAAGTTTGCAAATATGGATTAAATAAAGAAATTGGCTTATTGATCAATTCATCAAGAGGAATTATATATGCATCTCCTGATAAAGATTTTGCTGCTATATCAAGAGAAAAAGCATTGGAATTGCAAAAAGAGATGACTACCATTCTTTTAGAAAATAAAATTTAGTTATCATCTAGTTTTGAATGATCTATATTTATAGTTTGTATTAAAAAATCGTGTAACTCTCTCATTTGATCGTATCCTATTTTTTTTCCTAATTGCCCGGCAACATACAACAACAACCAAATTACAGGCATTGCAATGAACATGATCATTGAAAAAGTATAATCTTGTTTAAGACTCCATTTGGTATAGAACATCACAAAAAAAACAAAAAAAGCAATTGCCACTGCAAAATGCAAAAACATAAAAAATGTCCATATTTTGGGTTGAGGGCCTAAAACTCCTTTAACTATGGCTTGTTCTTTTTCGTTTTCAACTTCCACATGCAATTGAGGCGACCAAAAATGCTCCTCTTCTTTAGGCACATCAATAACAATGTGATTATCCACAATTTTACTGCAGTATTTACAATTGGTATCATTTAAATTATCTCTGAACCTATCCATCACAATCTCTTTATCTTCACCAACTTTTATCTTAAACCTCGGTTTTAGAATAATTCTATTTACTTTATTATCATGTATTGGTTTGTTCATTTTTTAGTTTTTAGTAGTTTTTAAATATAGGGAATATTTTAAACTATCATAAATATTGAAGTTTACACCTTTTAAATCGAATTTATTAAAGCAACCCATTAAATCACAAAATAGGTTTATCTTTGCAAAAAAATAATTCTATCAAAAATGGGAAATATTGTTGCAATTGTTGGAAGACCAAATGTTGGAAAATCAACCCTTTTTAATCGCTTGATACAACGTAGAGAAGCTATTGTTGATGCTGTTAGTGGAGTTACACGTGACAGACATTATGGCAAATCAGACTGGAACGGTAAGGAATTTTCTGTTATTGATACCGGTGGTTATGTGGTTGGAAGCGATGATGTTTTTGAAGCTGAGATTGACAAACAGGTAGAACTTGCCATTGATGAAGCTGATTTGATCATGTTTATGGTTGATGTGGAAAGTGGTGTTACCGGAATGGACAATGATGTTGCTAAACTTTTACGAAAAGTAAAAAAACCTGTCTTTTTAGTTGTAAATAAAGTTGATAACAGTAGAAGAAATGATGATGCAGTTGAGTTTTATGCTTTAGGATTAGGAGAGTATTATACTATTGCAAGTATTAACGGTAGTGGAACGGGAGAATTACTAGATGCCATTGTCAAAGCTCTTCCCGAACAGGAAGAAGATGAAGATGATGAACTTCCCAGATTTGCTGTAGTAGGTAGGCCTAATGCCGGAAAGTCGTCATTTATCAATGCTTTAATTGGTGAAGACAGATATATTGTTACAGATATTGCTGGTACAACAAGAGACTCCATTGATACAAAATACAATCGATTTGGGTTTGATTTTAATTTAGTTGATACAGCTGGAATTCGAAAAAAATCAAAAGTAAAAGATGATCTGGAATTTTATTCTGTGATGAGATCTGTTCGTGCAATTGAACATAGTGATGTTTGTATTTTGATTATAGATGCAACACGGGGATTTGAAGGTCAGGATCAAAATATATTTTGGCTTGCTGAAAAAAATAAAAAAGGAATTGTTATTTTGGTTAACAAATGGGACCTTGTTGAAAAGGATACACACACTACCAAACAATTTGAGCAAATGATTAGGCAGGAAACTGCCCCTTTTACGGATGTTCCCATTATCTTTATCTCAGCATTGAGCAAACAAAGAATATTCAAAGCCATTGAAACAGCCGTTGAAGTTTATGAAAATAGAAAGCAAAAAATATCAACTAGTAAATTAAATGATAGTGTTTTAGATATTATTAAACAAAATAATCCGCCGGCTCATAAAGGAAAGTTTATCAAAATAAAATATTGCAGACAATTACCATCTCCAACACCTCAGTTCGTGTTTTATGCAAATTTACCTCAATACGTAAAAGATCCATATAAACGATATATAGAAAATAAAATGCGTGAGATCTATAATTTTACAGGTGTACCTATTGTAATTCATTTTAGAAAGAAATAAGCCAACTTTGTCCTAGGCTGAGGATGCTTGTCCTTAAATAAGGATCTTATAATTGGATAAATAAATTTATCCGTCAAAAAAAATATAAAAGTCCTTCCCTTTGGGGAAGGATTTAGAATGGATTTTTACCAGCCTCCACTGGCACCTCCACCTCCAAAACCGCCGCCACCGAAGCCACCTCCAAAACCTCCGCCACCACCGAAGCCTCCGCTACTACTTCCACCACCAAAGCCACCTCCACTTACTGACCCTCTTCCCATATTACTAAGGATTATAGCATCTAATAAAGAAAAACCACCTGATTTTCGACCACCATTTTTCCCTCCTCCTTTACCTCGATTTCTTCTTGAAAGAATCATCATTAATACGATAAAAAGGAAAAATATGAGTCCAAAAGGAATACCGCTAAAACCATTACTATCCACCTGAGGCTCACCTTGGTATTCTCCTGCCATAATATCCATGATCACAGAAGTAGCTTTATCAAAACCAGCATAAAAATTGCCTTGCCTGAATTCAGGTTTCATGATATTCTCAATAATCCTTCTTGATAAGGCATCTGTGAGTAAATGTTCCATACCATAACCGGTTCTAATAGTCATTTTTCTATCCTCTTTGGAAGCAAGAATTAATATTCCATTATCTTTACCTGCCTGACCAATACCCCATTTATGTGCCAGCTCTGTAGCATAAATAGCCACATCATTACCTCTTAAATTATCCACAGTAATAACAACTATCTGGGTGGAAGTTGTGTCATTATAACTGATCAGTTTTTGTTCGAGCTTTTTCGCCTCAAAACCACTCATCATCTTGGCATAATCATATACACTTGTCTGAAGTTTAGGCCTTTCAGGTAAATAATCCTGAGCTTTTATTTGTGTGAAACAACAAAAAAACAGGATGAAAAGAATGCTGGTATATTTATATAGTTTTGGTTGCATAATTAATGAAAACTTATTCGTATTATTGACATGCAATATACCAAAAATTTAACTTTATTTTCATCTTATTAAAGAAACTCTTACCCTCATGAAAAAACTAATCTTCGTTATATTACTTCTTAGTACAATTATGCAAGCACAACAAATTGACATGGAGAAACTAAAAGGTTTTAAACCAAGATCTATTGGTCCTGCCGGAATGAGTGGTAGAATAACAGCAGTTGATGTTGTAAATGAACAACCAAATGTGATTTATGCTGGAGCTGCTTCAGGTGGAGTTTGGAAATCAGAAAATGAAGGTATTAGCTGGAAACCTATTTTTGATAAAGAAAATATACAGGCTATTGGCGCCATCACCATACAACAAAGTAATCCTGATGTTATTTGGGTTGGAACTGGTGAGGGAAACCCAAGAAATAGTTTGAACGGTGGATTTGGTATTTACAAAAGTATAGATGGAGGGAAAAACTGGCAACTGATGGGGCTCGAAAAAACAAGAAATATCCATCGCATTATCATTGATAAAAATAATCCAAACACCATTTATGTTGCTGCTATTGGCTCTCCATGGGGTGAACATCCTGAACGTGGGGTTTTTAAAAGCATTAACGGAGGAGAAACCTGGAGCAAAATATTGTTTGTAAATAATAAAACAGGTGCTGCTGATCTGGTAGTTGATGCTGCCAATCCAAATAAGTTAATTGCTGCTATGTGGGAATATCGGCGAAAGCCTTACACTTTTAAATCAGGTGGTGAAGGTTCCGGCATATACGTTACCTACGATGGCGGAAAAAACTGGAAAAAAAGAACCAATGAGGATGGTTTACCAAAAGGTAATTTGGGACGAATTGGTTTGGCTATTTCAAAAAGCAATCCAAAGGTGGTTTATGCCTTGGTAGAAGCAAAAAAAAATGCTTTGTACCGATCAAATGATGGTGGATTCAAATGGAAGAAAATTAATGACAAATCAAGCGGAAGAGGTTCAGGAGGAATTGGCAATCGACCGTTTTACTATTCTGATATTTTTGTAGATCCATTAAATGAAAATAGAATTTATAGTGTTTTTACTTATGTGAATTTTAGTATTGATGGCGGAAAAACATTCAATCAATTAATGCCTGCATATGGTACAAGTGTTGGTATTCACCCAGACCATCATGCCTGGTGGATACACCCAACAAATCCAAATTTTATGATAGATGGAAATGATGGAGGATTAAATATCACTAAAGATAAAGGTAAGACCTGGCGCTTTGTTGAAAATCTTCCGATTGGTCAGTTCTATCATGTTAATATAGATAATGATTTTCCGTATAATATTTATGGCGGAATGCAGGATAATGGCTCATGGGTTGGTCCGGCTTATGTATTAAAATCACAAGGAATAAGAAATGCATACTGGCAGGAACTGATGTTTGGAGATGGTTTTGATGTGATCCCTGATCCTGAAAATAACCAATATGGTTATGCCATGTCACAGCAAGGATATGTTGGACGCTATGATAGAAAAACTGGATTGACAAAGATGATTAGACCTACGCATCCAAATGCAGATGTTAAACTTCGTTTTAACTGGAATGCTGCCATTGCCATGGATCCGTTTGATCAAAAAAACATTTATTTTGGAAGTCAGTTTGTACATAAATCTGGCAATGAAGGTCATGAATGGGAAATTATCTCTCCGGATCTCACAAGCAATGATCCTGAGAAACAAAAACAATATGATAGTGGTGGTCTAACGATGGATGCTACTGGCGCTGAAAATTACTGTACAATTTTAGCAATTAGTCCAAGTGATCTTGAAAAAAATGTAATATGGGTTGGTACTGATGACGGGAATATTCAAATCACCAAAAATGGAGGAACAAACTGGATCAATATCACTCCAAAAATAAAAAAATTCCCTAAAGAAGGATGGATTGCACAAATCAAACCTTCTAAATTCAATAAAGGAGAAGCCTATGTGGTTGTAAATAATTACAGAAATTTTGACTTCAAACCATATTTATTCAAAACAAAAAATTATGGAAAAAGCTGGGAAAGTCTGTTAGATGGCAAACCCGAAACATTTGGTTATACCTTGTCAATAGTTCAAGATCCGCTGGAAAAGAACCTTGTGTTTTTGGGTACTGAAAATGGTTTGTATATGAGTATAGACGAATGTAAGACCTGGACAAAATGGACTAAGAATTACCCAAGTGTTCCCACAATGGATATGGTAATTCACCCCAAAGAATATGATCTTGCTATTGGTACTTTTGGAAGGTCTTTTTATATTTTTGATGATATCAGACCTTTAAGGACTTTGGCGACCGAAGGAAGTCAGGTTTTAAATAAAACAATTAAAATATTCAATCCACCAACGGCATATATTGCTCAAAACCAACAGGCAAGTGGAACACGATTTGGAGGAAATGCAATTTATAATGGAGATAACAAAGCATGGGGTGCGATGATTAGTTACGTGATCAATAAACCTGAGAAAGAGGAAGATAAAAAAACATCTGATAAAGAAAAGAAAAGTGATAGTCTGATCTTAAATATCTTCAACTCAAAAAATGAAATGATCAGAAGCCTAAAACAAAAAGCACCAAAAGAAAATGGCTTTAACAGAATGTACTGGTATATGGATGAAAAAGGCGTTAAAAGACCTTCCAGAAAAATCAATAAAAGTAAATCAGAACCTGGAGGCGTTAGAGTCCTACCGGGGGATTATAAATTGGTTTTACATTATAATAATCAAAAGGATTCAACAAATATCACTGTCAAATACGATCCAAGAATTTCAATTACCAATGATATTCTGATTAGCAAATACAATTTGCAAAAAAAGATTGAAAAGAAAATGGATCTTGCATATAGAGCGGTAGATCAGCTTCTGAAATCAAAAAAAATAGTTGAAACGAATAAGAAACAAGCTCAGGAAATTGATAAAGAAAAGTATAAAGATTTTATCAAAGAAAATGATACAATTCTTAAAACAATCAACGGACTGATAGATGAAATGCTTGGAAAAGAAGATAAACGACAAGGTATAACAGCTTCAAAAAATCCTACTGCAATTTCCTATTTGTATATAGCAAACAGATATGTAAGCAATTTACAAGAAAAACCAGGTAAAACAGAATTACAACTGATCAGCAATGCCAATATGAAAATTGATAAAGTTATTGATGATATTAATAATTTTTATAAATCAGATTGGTCGGCATACAGGAAACTGGTGGAAGATCAAAAACTTTCTCCTTTTGTAAATTATGATAAACTGGAATAAGTATTCATTAATAATACAAATCAAAAGTTGAAAACAAATTGCTAAAAAACAACAACCATGAAACAAATTATTTTATTTCTGATATTTTCATTCATAACTATCAGTTTATTTTCTCAAGCAAACATTACAGAAAATGAATTACAGGATCATCTCCGCTTTTTAACCTCTGAAAGCAACGCAGGTCGACCACCCGGAGGAAAGATCAACAGAAAAATAGTGAAATATATTATAAACGATTTCAAACATGCGGGAATCAAATCCTATCATGGAAAATATAAGCAAAAGTTCTATGCGGATTTACGTGTTTATGAAGATCAGCCAAAAAAGGATCATGTAAAGACCTATAATGTCATTGGCTATATAGAAGGAAATGATCCTAAACTCAAAAATGAGATCATTGTTTTAGGAGCGCATTATGACCATTTAGGAATGGGTGGACCTTCTTCTAAATCGGATAAGAGGAATACTATTCACTATGGCGCAGATGATAATGCTAGTGGCACAGCAGCTCTACTAGAAATTGCAGAGAAATTAGTATCTCAAAAATCAAAACTAAAGCGAAGCATTTTTTTTATTGCATTTGGTGCAGAAGAGCATGGACTTTTAGGCAGCAAGCATTTTGTAAATAATTCGGTTGTTCCAATATCACAAATAAAACTGATGATCAATATGGATATGGTAGGCAGGTTAAATGATGAGAAACATGTTTATATGGGTGGAGCTGGAACTTTTCCAAATGGCGTTGAAATCATGACAATTCTCGGAAAAGGACAAGGTTTAAACCCGATAGTACATGCCGGTTCTGTTGGTGGTTCAGATCATGTGTCATTTTACAAAAAAGATATATCCGTTATTGGAATTCATACTGGTGGTCATCCACAATACCACACTCCAGAAGATACCTTAGATTTGATAAATTTAGAAGGGCAAAAAGCAGTTAGTGAATATGTTTACCAAACGGTTTTAAGTATTGCTATAAACCCCGATGAATTACATTTTATTAGGCAGGATTAAGTGTAATTCAATATGTGTTTATTCATGAGTTGTGTGTAATGAAATCAAGAAATTCATAATAAAAATATCCTATGAAAAGAATATATATTTTATCCATTATTATTTTATTTTCTATATCAATAAATGCTCAGAAAAAAGAAATTTTGAATAAAACTATTACTAAACTAAACTCATTAAAGACGATAAAATATGAATTGGTCTCGCAAAATGTGTTAAAAGCTTTAAATAGAAATCAGATTGATAGTGCATTCTGTTATTTTGACTTCACTAGTAAAGATACATTAATAGGAGCCAAATATCAGTTTATTTCAAAATATGGAGAGACAGTTTTTGATGGAAACCTACTTTTTAACAGTGATAATGAGCAAGAGCATGTATTATATAATGATCAACCTACAAAAAGAGAAGTCATAAGTTACATGTTTATGATTAACTCACTATTAGTACTCAAAAAAACGCTTCCTGAATTATTAATTGACCCTTCTACTTACATAACCAGAAAAAGAGACAGTTTATTAAATAATACGGAATGTTATCAATTCAAAATATCAATAACTGGAAAATCTATTGGAATGGGTGGAGGATTAACAAAAATATCAGGAAAAGAAGTTGATACGATGAATTATTCACTTCTAGTTTCTAAAAAAACCTATTTACCTGTACAATTTTCAACAATCTATCCAAATAATGGCGGATTTTATACTTCTACATTCAATGATTTTAAAGAAATCACTCCAAAAAATGACTCAATTTGGTCTTATGAAAGAATGCCAAGAGAATATATGAGAAGTACGGTTACCGATTATATCAAAAAAATTCAGACCAAAAATAAAGATAAAATTGGACTAAAGGCATCAGATTGGATCCTTCCAATGGTTCAGGGAGATTCTATTCAATTATCGAAAATTAACAGCAATCTTGTTTTACTAGAATTTTGGTTTCCTTATTGTAGAGGTTGTGTACAAGCCGTTCCCGAATTAAACAAAATTTACAAAAAATATAAAGACAATGGGCTAGCAATGTATGGAATTGAGTTCACTAAAAAATCTGAACAAGTACTAGTTGAATATATTGAAAAGCAAAAAATTGAATTTCCAACTCTTTTTATGGGTAAGGAGGTTTCTAAAAAGTATGGAGTCTATGGTGCTCCAACTTTCTTTTTAATTGACAAAAAAGGAAAAATCATCTACACAAGTGTTGGGTTTAATAAAGAAAAATTGATAAATGTAATTGAGGAAAATATTTAGTAAAAAAATTATAACAACATCACCTATATTCCAACTGTTGACTTTTAACAAAGTTTTACTTATCTGAATCAACCAAACATTTTTTATTTTCCTAACTTCCTTTTAAGGATTCTTTTGGGATAATTTCTCCTGCACAAGTCAAAAAATTACCCACACAATCTTTTTTAAGAAATTTCAAGGTTTATTTCACACTTAATCACCCATTTCCCATCCTTTCTTTCTAACATATACAAATCAGTTGAACCAGCTAATTTGCTTCTTGAACCAGAAACCAAAACAATTGACTTAGTATAATCCTCATTAAAAGCAATAGGTGAAAATGAAATAAAATAATCAAACTTAATAAACTCCCTAGTATCTTTTGATAAAAGATCTACTGAAAACGGAACAATGGAGTCATGTTTGCTTGATATGATCTTGTTTAAATCAATTACAGAACTATCTTTCGATTTCATTAATTTATCCATAATTCCATAATACTCAATACACTTTTTACTATGATATTTATAATGCCCTCCACCATAAGGAATTAATTTAGGATAAACTGCAACTATAAATTTTCTTTCTGCTCTTTCTTTTCTTATCAATTCAAAGAGTGAATCTTGATGTGCAGAATCTTTTCTCGTCAAAGGTTCTCCTGAATAATTAGGACCATAAACCAATTCAACAGGTTTTGCCAGTTTCTCAAATAATAATGATATTATTTGGCATTTATTGCACTCTTCAAGATTAGATTTTTTACACGAAAATACCAATAGTATTATTGTTGCAAAAACTATTATTTTTTTAATCATTGTTACAATCTTTATTAAATTTAGTATGATCTAAAACTTTTTTATTCCTATCAGAATATACTACTTTCTCCAATTTTTCCTTAACATCATAATAATAATCGTAGCCATAGAGTCGTAAGCCATCCCAAGCAAAACCTAAATAATCTTCTAAATTCCATTTATTACCATCTAAACTTCTTAAAGCTTCTACAATTGGTTTTACGTAATGATCTGCCATAAATTGATGTTGAACATTTTCTGTATATATCTTTCTATAATAAAAAAAGGAACTGATTTAATGAAATTTTTAAGCCTCAGTTTTAGTGGTTGGTTGGTGAAAATACTCATAACAAAATAATTTAAATTTGCACTATAAAATTAGTTGTTATTTTCTTATCAAAAAAATACCTGAAAATCCTGATTGTAAAATAATCATTTGCTTTTAATAATTTTATCAATTATCTGAATCAACCAAACATTTCTTATTCTCCCAACTTCCTTTTAAGGATTCTTTTGAAATAATTTCTCCTGCACAAGTCAAAAAATTACCACTACAATCCTTTTTAATAATTTTCATTGAACCTACTTTAACCTCATCTATCACAGTCAAAATTATCTCAAATTTACTTTGATCGGGATATTTTTTAGCAATTTCAACTCCCACATTATTATTGTACAAATCCATTTCAGAAGAAGGCTGATCTGGCAAAAAACCATCTTCTTTTTTTCCTTTTTTAAAAGACTTGTAATTTCCTTTTTCATGGGCTTTTCCCAATTTAATTGAAGCTCTCTCCCCTATTTCATTGGTTGATCTTGCCATCCAGTAACTATGTTTAAAGGCATCTAATTGTCCTCCATTCAAATCATTACCAATTAAATTGATTTTAGAAATGGAATCGGTAGTTTTTAAGGCATCCTGCATGATGTAAAATGCTCTTTTCGTCTTAAAAGGATGAAAAACAACCCAGCATTTCTCAGGAGGAGAAAGCTTAAAGAATTGCTTTGTTTTAGATTGAGAGTGAGATTCTAAATTGAAGATTAGGAATAAAAAAAACAATAAAAACTTAATTCTCATAAAAATCTATTAATATTGGAATCAAAATTACAAATCAAATCTGATATCCCAATCGAAATTATTCAATGATTATCTTTCTTGAAAAAGATCCTTTTTCAGTATTTATCTGAACAAAATATATTCCTGAATGCAATTGCTCCACATCCATTTTTTGAGTTAATGCATTACTTAAGGCTTCTTTTTTAACCAGTAAACCTCGTATATCAAAAAATTTGATTTCTTTTAAGGAAAGTAAACTTGTATTACTTATAAATATTTCTTTATCTGTATAACTTGGGAATAAAATAATTTTACTTGCTAATAAATTATCCTCAACACTTAAACTACTGCAATCAAAATTATTCATAGGTGATTGGCCACAATCATTAAAAACAACACTTCTGCTTTGTACATCATTTGCAGCAGCTAAATTATTAGTATTTGTAACCCTATTACTGGAACCATTTGTTATGGAGCGGCGCATAAAATCATTCGAATCCATTACATGTCCTAACTGATGACCGTGACCCAATTCATGAACAGCAACTGATTCAAAATCAAATTCATTATTACTTGGTGTTGCAGGGCCAAACTCCCAGTTGGTTCCATTGATACCTAATGCATCAAAATTATCAAATACAATATCTAACTCTGCTACAAACCACCAAACATTCGTAGTGTTCTCAATATAGCAACCACTGTAATAACTGGTGCACCTTCCCGCAGTTCCATCAGGCAATTCATCATCATTATCAAATCTAATAATATTAGTTTCATCTTTTACAGCTTCATCAACCTCAGTTGTACCATCAATTTCCCAATAAATATCCGTAGAACATCTCCAGGTATTCATAGCTCTGACAAAGGATGCTTTTGCAGCGAAATTTGCATCAAAATCGGTATGCATCTTCCAAATATATCCACCACTGCCATCTGCATTTATATGTTGTACCTGATAAGCAACTTCAACGCCATTATTTTCATAAGGTACATTTATTTCTGCATAGGTTATTGCTAGATTGTTTGACGAGTTGAATGAAGCACCTCCAGTGGCAACCACCTGGACTTTTCCTGTACCTGCTGCATCAGGTACTTCTACAGTTACTTTCGTATCTGACCATGTTAATATTTGTGATTTTAAAACTTCTGTTCCAAAAAATCCTCCAGTATCCGCATTTCTGAATTTAACATTTCCCTTGGTATCACCAAATCCTGAACCACTTATGGTTAAAACAGATTTTGTTCCTGCAGAAATGGAAGTTGGAGATAATGAGGTAATCGCTAATGCAGCTTTACTTGCAGCATTTTCTTTTTTTTTAACAGAGAATTCTTTTACCTCTTTATAACCTGAATTTGTTACCTTAGATATCTCTCCATATAAAGTTTTTGAAATATTATCATACTTTTGAAAAACACCTGCTGCTGTACCCTCATTTAAATTGTAAGCATAGTATGACTGTGCTCCTGCAGAAGGCATATAATTTACTGTTCCTTTTCGGAATTCATTATGCTTGATATCCTCATTTTTCAAGAAAAACATCCCAATATTATCTTTTTGAAGTTGTAAACTAGGTGAAACTTTCTCAGCCTCCATTCCAACAACTCCTCCCAAAGTAAGAACTTCAATTGTTGTATTTACCAATTTACCTTTAAAAACCTTATACACTTCAATAGTATTAGAAGTATAAATATGTTTTATATCTGCATCCCAAAACGAATGTTTATCAATTACTTTTCCTTCTACCAATAAACTACTAATTTCGATTTTTTTAGAAAGAGAAACCTCATGTAATAAGCTTTGTGCCTGTATAGTTGTATGGCAAAAAAAGATAAAAATAAATACCAGGCCTTTAAAAGTAATATTTCTCATTATAAGGGGAATTAAACTGTTCATATTATGATTTTCTAATATACTCAATATTTGCTATTTGATTTTAAATTCTTTTGAAATACCGTCCATTATAACTTTATACTTCCCTTTTGGTAAATAGTATTTTTCATTCTTTTTCTTTTCAACATCTATATCTTTATGCTTTTTACGATAAGATTTCAATCCTTTTTCAGAAAAGGTGAGATCATAATCCTCAAAATTAAATCCTTTTTCTACTTCTGATTTCCAACTATTTACAATGATATCCTTTTCTGTTTTGATCTGAATCGTTTTACTTCCATCTTTTGAAAAATAAAATGGTATCTCAAATTTAGGCACATTTGGCTCTAGCCACTTACTCCATGAATTACCCCAGCCTTTTGAAAAACGAACATCTTTTAAATCAAATATCACCAAATCCTTATCTTTAACTTCTTTATACTTTTCCAGATATGCAATATTAGTTTTATATATAGATCTGCCATGCGTACCAATAACCAGATCTTTTGTTTTTTTCTGAATAACCAGATCGTGAACAGCAACTTTTGGCACACCTTTTTCTAAATTATCCCAATGTATCCCCTGATCAAAAGTCACATAAACTCCTTGGTCATTTCCTAAATATAAAATATTTTCATCCACAGGATCTTCTTTAATAACATTTACTGGTGATTTTGACAGGTTATTTGCTGTATTCTTCCATGTTTTTCCATAATTTTCTGATACAAATACATAAGACCTAAAATCATCATTTCGATATCCATTCAAGGTTACATAAACCCTTTCCTTTTTATGTTGAGAAGCAACAACCCTGCTTACCCAAAGATTTTGTGGTAACCCAGAAGAAATATCCATCCAACTACCTCCTCCATTTTTTGTTATATACACCAATCCATCATCACTTCCTACGTATAACAATCCAAATTGAAACGGACTTTCGCTAATAGAAGTAAGTGTTCCAAATGGCACATTCCCACCTTTTGATCCTTTTGTAAGATCTTTTGAAATTACTTTAAAATCTTCACCTCTCTTCATTGATCGATGTAACTTATTGCTGCCCAAATACAAAATATCCTGATTGTGCTTTGACAACAAAATAGGTGTTTGCCAGTTGAATCTATATGCATCCTCCCCCAGATCATGCTTTGGTTGAATGTGTTTTGATTGATTGGTTTTGGTGTTGATCCTATAATAATTCCCAAACTGATAACCGGAATAAACAATACTGTCATTTCTGTTGTCAATTTCAACCTGCATACCATCACCTCCCATAATACTTTTAAAAGGATACGAACCGGTTTGATGCCATGATTTGGACTCTTTATTATTCCCAGGACCTTTCCATACGCCATTATCCTGCAAACCACCGTAAACGGTATAATTCTTTTTATCATTCACATTTACAGAATAGAATTGCCCTACTGCCGGCTGGTTATTTTTGATCCAGCTTTCGCCATCATCATAGGTAATATTCACTCCCCCATCATTCCCATCTATCAAATGACCCTCTAAATTTGGATTAACCCAAAGTGCCTGATGATCAGCATGAACGTTTTCTTTACTAATAGATTTAAAGTTTTTTCCTCCATCATTTGATATTAAAATTGGCACTCCCAAAATAAATATTTTGTTCTTATTTTTCGGGTGTACTCTTATCTCACCAAAATAATATCCGTAAGAAAAATACAATTCATCTACATATTTCTCATGTGTTTTACTCCAGGTTTTCCCTCCATCCTTACTTAAATACACTTCGGCTCCTTTAACGGGAGTATCAAATAAGTCGTTGTTTGCATTTTCAGCATAGGTTGCAATATCTGAAAGCATAATCTTATTCTCCTTTATCAATTTTTTTACGCTTTTAGCGGAATACTTTTTAGGAAAATTATTATCTCTCAAATATTTATCTAGTTTTTTATCATCTACTTTATAAAAAGTGGCCTTATCCATTTTAATGAAATCCATCTTATCCAAGTTAGCTGAATTCTCTTTTTTCTCCTTGTCTTTTTCTCTTCTATCCTGATTATCTAACAAAACATAAATTGTATTTTCATCAAATGCAGCCAAACCAATTCGCCCGATGCCATCTCCTGTTGGAAAACCATTCTTCCCTTTAGTGATCTTAATCCATGAATCTCCTCCATCTATACTTTTATAAATTCCAGAACCATCACCACTTCCCTTAAAGCTCCACGCTTTTCGTTCTCTTTCCCATGCAGATGCATACATGATATTTGGCTTTCCTGGAATGGAAACAATATCGATCACTCCAGTATCCTCATTAATATACAAAGTTTTTTTCCAGGTTTTACCTCCATCAATAGTTTTAAAAATTCCGCGTTCAGCGTTAGGTGAATACAAATGACCTATAACTCCAACAACAACCTCATCGGTATTATTAGGGTTAATAATAATTCTTCCTATGTGGTGAGAATCCGTAAGCCCTACGTTTGTCCATGTTTTGCCTTTGTCATCACTTTTTAAAATCCCAATTCCGGCATAAGAAGAACGTGATGAATTATTTTCACCTGTTCCCACCCATATTGTTCCTTTATCCCAGTCAACAGCAATATCACCAATATTTTGAGTGGGCGCATTATCCATTATAGGAGTAAAAGTTGTTCCGTTGTTATTGGTGTACCACAAACCTCCTGAAGCATATGCTACATAGAATTCTGTAGGATTATTCACATTTACATCTAGATCAACCACTCTACCACTCATTACTGATGGTCCAATGGAGGTGAATTTTATATTTTGAACTAATGATTCCTGAGCAAATCCACTAATAGTGAATAAGATAACTAAGGGTAAAAAGGCTGATTTTTTCATTATAGGGAATTTAAAATTTGTATAAATATATACAAAAAAGCTCGTTTACTTAGGTTTAGTAAACGAGCTTTTCTAACAATAAAACTGAACTTAATTATCTATATAAATATAGTCATCATATTCAATTTCAAAATTCATTTTATGATTTGCCTCTTCGGTAGCCAGTTTTGAAAAAATAATCTTCAATTCCTTTGTTGGAGCAGATTTCGCCAAACGTTTATATAATTTATACGCTGCTTTTTCTCTTTTCATCGCCAATATTAAAGCATCCTGATAGGTCATTTTACCTTTTGTATTACTCTTTACAAGGTAATCACTCATTTTCATGTCTAGAATATCTTCTTTTCTTACCTTAAAGACACCTTCATTTTTTATTTTTTTTAATCTTGCTTCATGACCTCTTTCTTCTTTTGAGAATTTCTCAAAAGTTTCTTTCATTGATTTTGACTTTGCCTGACCTGATAGTTTTTCATAAAACTCAGCTGCTCTGATTTCATTCTCAATTGCAAACTCTAAAATTTCTTCTATACTTTTAAACTTATCCATATATTAAATTTTCTATGGTAAAATTACTAAAACTGACTTAAAAAATTGCTCGTTTTTCAGATTTGTTATGTGATTTTCATTACACATTTATCTCTACACCCTAGAATTTAGAATTCTTTGTTATATTTATAAACAAATTCTTAAATTTGTTGAATTAACAAATAAAAATACCATCATGAAATACAAACCAATTGACAACAATCTTTTTATAAAAAACAGAAAGAAATTTGCAAAAGCCATGAAGCCAAACTCTATGGCCATTTTTAATTCCAATGATCTTTATCCTGTAAGTGCTGACAGTACACTACCATTTGCTCAACAAAGAGATATTTTTTATTTATCTGGTGTTGACCAAGAAGAAAGTGTTTTGGTACTCTTTCCGGATTGTCCTAAAGAAGATCACAGAGAAATCTTGTTTTTAACAGAAACAAGCGATCTTATTGCTATTTGGTATGGTAAAAAATTAAACAAAGAAGAGGCATTTACAACATCCGGAATTCAAACTGTTTACTGGTTACAGGATATGGATAAAGTTTTGTTTGAACTGATGACACAAGCAGAAAATGTTTATATCAATACCAACGAGCATTACCGCGCAAACATTGAAACAGAAACCCGTGATGCACGCTTTATCAAAGGTTTAAAGAATAAATATCCTGCGCACACCTATTTACGAAGTCAGCCAATTTTACAAAGAATCCGTTCTATAAAAGAACCAGAAGAAATTGCTTTAATTCAACAAGCCTGTGACATTACGGAAAAAGGATTTAGAAGAATATTAGATTATGTAAAACCTAGTGTTTGGGAGTATGAAATTGAAGCTGCCTATATTCATGAATTTTTAAGAAATCGTGCCGATGGTTTTGCCTATACGCCAATTGTTGGTTCGGGTTACAGTGCCTGCGTTTTGCATTATATAGAAAATAATCAGGAATGTAAAGCCGGTGAAGTAATATTAATGGATGTTGGAGCAAGTTATGCCAATTATGCCAGTGACATGACTCGCTGTATTCCCGTTTCCGGAAAATTTACAACTCGTCAAAAAGATGTTTATAACGCTGTTTTACGGGTTAAAAAGGCTGCTGCTAAATTGTTAGTTCCAGGTACGATCTGGGCTGATTATCATGTAGAAGTTGGTGAAATAATGACAGAAGAATTGATCGGATTAGGGTTAATAACAAAAGAAGATGTAAAAAACGAAGATCCGAAATGGCCAGCTTATAAAAAATATTTTATGCATGGCACATCACATCATATGGGATTAGATACGCATGACTACGGTGTCTTAACAGAACCTATGCAAGTAGGAATGGTATTTACGGTTGAACCCGGAATTTATATTCCCGATGAAAATTTAGGTATACGAATTGAAGATGATTATGTGATCCAGAAAACAGGAGAACCTATCAATTTGATGAAAAATATTCCTATTGAAATTGAAGAAATTGAAGCTTTAATGGCTGGGGCAAAAGAAAGTCATTAATTTCAAACTTTTTTAATGATCTGATGACATATAACATTGAGAAATAAGCCATCAGATCATTTTGTTTTTTCAGTCGGTGAAATTAACACTATTCTTCCTTATACCAACTAGCATATTTGATATAGCTATTGGCAATTCTGTCAATTTCTCCTGAGATTAATTCTTTACTAATATCTTTTATTTTTTTTGCAGGCATTCCGGCATAGACCGATCCCGATCTAACAACAGTATTTTTAGTTACAACTGCACCAGCGGCAATAATACAATTACTTTCAAGCACGCAATCATCCATAATAATGGCTCCCATACCAATTAAAACATTGTCATGAATAGTACAACCATGAATAATAGCATTATGCGCTATGGAAACATTATTCCCTATAGTAGTTGGTGATTTTTTATAGGTTGCATGAATAACAACACCATCCTGAACATTTACCTTATTACCCATTTTTATATAATGTACATCTCCGCGTATTACCGCATTATACCAAATACTGCATTGGTCACCCATTGTTACATCACCTACAACAACACAATTTTCTGCTAAAAAACAATCCTTACCAAATTGTGGCTTTATACCATTTAGTTCTCTAATTATCATATTTTTTAATTTTAATTCCGTTAAACTCTTTAACAAATATTTTCAAAATTAAAACTAATTTCTTTTGTAATTTTGCTTTTCCTAAAAAAATTAACATGTCAAAGATAAAAATTAAAAATACCGGAAATTCCGCAATCCTAAAATTTGTATTTAAATCTATTTTAACCCAAAACAGTTTTGAATATAATTCTATTGAAGATGCAAGTAATTCACCTTTGATACAGCAACTTTTTCACTTACCCTTTGTTAAAAAAGTTTTTGTTACCGCAAATTTTATTGCTATAGAAAAATTTGATATTTTAGAATGGACAGAAGTGCAGGATGAGATCAAAGAAATGTTTGAAAATTATATTTCTCAAAATAAATCTATCTTTTCAAAGGAAAAAGAAAAAACCCTGATAGAGGTTTATGCAGAAGGCACACCAAATCCAAATGTTCAAAAATTTGTCACCAATAAATTATTGAGCAATAAGAATATTGAACTTACCAATAAAGCAGATGCAAAAGAAGTTCCTCTGGCATTAGAGCTTTTTGAATTTCCATTTGTAAAAGAAGTTTTTATATCTGATAATTATGTATCTATCCAAAAAACTCCCGAAATTGATTGGTTTGAAATAAATACTGCCCTAAGAGATTTTATCAAAGAATATTTACAAAGTGACCGTAGAATTGTTGGGAAGAATTATGTAGCAAAACAAATACATGCTGACAATACAAAACAAGCATATACTCCAACCAACGATGCAACTTCCAAGGAAATTATTGCAGTATTAGAAGAATATATAAAACCTGCCGTTGCCGGAGATGGTGGAAATATCCAATTTCTTTCCTATATTCCTGAAACAAAAGAAGTGAATGTTATTTTACAAGGAGCATGTAATGGTTGCCCATCATCAACAATAACTTTAAAAAACGGAATTGAGGCAACTTTAAAGCAATTACTTCCTGGTAAGATTGGAACGGTAAATGCTTTGAATTAAGGATAATAATCTGAAATTTAATACTTATTTAAGAGCGAAAAAGGTGCCTGATCAAGCACCTTTTTTTTATCTTTATCAAATAATTTAAAAACCTGACTAATGAAAAATATTTCACCTTTAAAACTGGTATTTATTGTTCTTTTTACCACATCAATAATAGTTGCTCAAAATTCAAATATGACTGTTAAATATCCAACAACCAAGAAAACAAACACAATAGATACTTATTTTGGAAATAAAGTCCCAGATCCGTATAGATGGCTAGAAGATGATAGATCGGCGGAAACGGAAGCATGGGTAATAGCTGAAAACAAAGTAACATTTAACTATTTAAATAAAATTCCTTTTCGTGATGTAATCAAAAATAGGTTGACCCAACTATGGAATTATGAAAAAATTGGTGCTCCGTTCAAGCGAGGCAATTACAATTATTACTATAAAAATAACGGATTACAAAATCAGTATGTTATCTATCGGCAGAAGCATAATGAAAAACCAGAGGTTTTTCTAGATCCTAATAAATTTTCAAAAGATGGAACCACTTCTTTAGGTTCTCTTTCATTCAGTGAAAATGGTAAAAAAGTGGCTTATGCCATCTCAGAAGGAGGTTCTGACTGGAGAAAAGTTATTGTAATGGATGCTATTTCAAAAAAAATACTAGAAGACACGATCATAGATGTGAAATTTAGCGGACTGTCCTGGTATAAAAATGAAGGCTTCTACTACTCCAGTTATGATAAACCAAAGGGTAGTGAACTATCTGCAAAAACAGATCAGCATAAACTGTATTATCACAAACTAGGAACGAAACAAAAAGAGGATCAGATTATCTTCGGATTGGATAAAAAACGACGTTATGTTGGGGGTTATGTAACCGAAGATCAAAAATATTTAATAATTTCTGCCGCTACATCCACATCTGGTAATGAATTATTTTTCAAAGATCTATCCAACTCAAATAATAAACTGATCACCATAGTTGATAATTTTGACAGTGATAATGGAGTTATTGAAAGTGAAGGAAATCACTTATTTATATCTACAAATTTAAATGCTCCCAACAAAAAAGTGATCAAAGTTAATGTAAACAATCCAACGCCAAACAACTGGATTGATTTTATTCCCGAAACTAAAAATGTTTTAAGTATTTCTACAGGTGCAGGTTACTTTTTTGCAACTTATATGAAAGATGCTGTTTCACAAGTAAAGCAATATGATAATAACGGTAAATTTATACGTGAAATTAAACTACCCGGTATCGGTACTGCAAGTGGTTTTGGAAGCAAAAAAGAGGACAAAAATCTATATTATTCTTTTACCAATTATATTACTCCAAGTTCCATTTTTAAATTCGATCCAAAATCTGGTAGTTCAGCTGATTACAAAAAACCAAAAGTAGATTTTAACTCTGATCTTTTTGAATCAAAACAGGTTTTTTACACTTCTAAAGATGGAACCAAAATTCCAATGATCATTACCTATAAAAAAGGGATCAAACTCAATGGTGAAAATCCAACAATCTTATATGGTTATGGTGGTTTCAATATTAGTTTAACACCTTCTTTTAGTATTGCAAATGCCGTTTGGCTGGAACAAGGCGGAGTTTATGCCGTGCCAAATTTGCGTGGTGGTGGTGAGTACGGAAAAGAATGGCATGATGCAGGAACTCAGCTAAAAAAGCAAAATGTTTTTGATGATTTTATCGCTGCTGCGGAATACTTAATAGCCAATAATTATACAAGTAGTGATTATCTTGCAATCCGTGGAGGATCAAATGGAGGCTTGTTGGTCGGTGCAACAATGACACAAAGACCAGATCTTATGAAAGTGGCATTACCCGCAGTTGGTGTTTTAGATATGTTGCGATACCATACTTTTACGGCTGGAGCCGGATGGGCTTATGACTACGGAACAGCAGAACAAAGTAAGGAAATGTTCAATTATCTTAAAGAATATTCACCTGTTCATAACGTTAGAAAAGGTGTGAAATATCCTGCTACATTGGTAACTACAGGTGATCATGATGATAGAGTTGTACCGGCACACTCCTTTAAATTTGCAGCTGAATTACAGGAAAAACAAAGTGGAAATAACCCTGTTTTGATCAGAATTGAAACCAATGCTGGTCATGGTGCAGGAACACCTGTTTCAAAAACAATTGACCAATATGCTGATATTTTTAGCTTTACCCTTTATAATATGAGATATACAGATCTTGACACGAGTATTAAAAACGAATAACCTGAGTTTGGTTTATCTTAAACCTTCGGTAGAATTATACAATTATTTCAGCCATTCCAAAATTTGCTTATTAACTATTGGAGCATCCTGCCCAATCAAATAATTGATCCTATTTCCAACTCCTTTTTGAGTATATACCTGTTTTGGGTAAGATAAAATTTCCGTATTCTTTTTATATTCTCCATTAGCCGATAAGGGATTAACGATAAGGACTTTTCTTGGGCAAATAGCAGCTATGAGATCAGGAAGGTCGTATTTTTCTATGGCTCCGCCTACAGTAGATGGAATAAAATTTGCTGCATAATCATTAGTAAGGGCTATTTCAGAAAAGCTCAAAAATGGTTCTAACATACATACTTTTTGTATGGCATCTTCAGAAACCGCTGCATGTAACAATTCACTACCTACCACTCCTATAGAAATTGCTGAAATAGCATTAATTTCTTTAATATCAGATTCAATAAAATGAACGATCCTGATGATATCTTCAGCTCTCATCGCTACACCTGACTTATTTGTGAGAATTCCTGCAAACCACTGATTAAACGATGTATTATCAATATAGGAATCGCCCCTTATATACCCCGGTCCTAAACTGCCTATTCCCCGAACATCAAAAAACAAAACTGAATAACCCTCTTCTAACAATGAATGTAGTAATTTGGTTTCTTGAAACGTAT
Organism: Flavobacteriaceae bacterium; assembly: GCA_016744615.1. Taxonomy (GTDB): domain Bacteria; phylum Bacteroidota; class Bacteroidia; order Flavobacteriales; family Flavobacteriaceae; genus Lutimonas. The sequence continues at coordinate 668 of JADGEA010000039.1, read as the reverse complement.
GTTCCATTCCCTTTTCATCAAGTATCAAAATAATTTCTTCTTTCTGGTTTTTACTTGGCCTGAACAAGGTTGTGGGAAGCATATAATCTCCCCCTCCCGGAATCAAATATTTCTCGGTTATATAATTTTCATTAACAAAACGGCCTGAAAATAAAGCCTTTCCTGTTTTCTTGGGTTGCTCAAATCCCGACAATCGTTTGACTCCATCACTTAAGTCATTAATAAATTTATCAATATTTTTATTTGCTCTAGAAATATTTAGTTTTGAAACTTGATTTTCAACTACTTTTTTATTCAAAGAAAAAAGCGTCTCTCCCGGTAGAGAAGTAGACAATTGTCCGGTTTCTGTAGCCCATAATTCCTTCTCCTCCAAAATTTCAACATCAAGATCTTCATTGTTTCCCGGATTGTTCAGGTATTTTTGAAAAAAAGAATACATGGCTTCACGGTTCTTTTTTGTTGATGTATGCCCATCATCATCTTCCACCATATGCATTCGATCCTCATGACCCAGCTCCTTATAGAATTGTTTGGTTTCATTATAGGTTTCCCTTGCACCTTGTATACTGAAAAAATCTCTTGTTGTAGTAACCATTAAACCAGGCCTGGGTGCTCTTACCTCTAATAGATCAGCATGATCTAATCCCTCACTAATCATATGGAAAAGG
>JADGEA010000038.1 GCA_016744615.1 Flavobacteriaceae bacterium | reverse complement strand
CTCAAATTTATCTTCCAATAAATCCGTCATAAATGCGATCTTATCGCGCATTATTGATTCTGGATAGTCAATCAAAAAAGGGTGATATTTAAAGTCATAACTGGTTAGGGGAATGAGAGGTGGAGAATTCCAAGCATGAAGGTGCATACCAATTTCTCCAGTTTCACTCTGAAGCACATCTTTACCAAATTCAACAAATTGCTCGGATTTAGCCATTTCATAGTTGGTTAAATAGGTAGGTTTAAAACCATAACGTTCACAAAGTGACTGAAATCTAGGTAGAAACGCAGCGTTTTTAGTGGTAATTTCGCGTGGCTGTTGCCATAGATTGTCGCCTTCTGTATCAATTGTAATCAAAAATGCTTGTGTATTCATAATTTTATATGGCTGATTTCATCATTTTTTTCTTACATAATTATGCAGCGTTTATACCATATTGGAATATTTTATGCTTTTTTCAGCTTATTAAGTATATAAATTAATTATAAAATGAAAAAAATTCTATTTATTTTTGGCACTCGTCCAGAAGCTATTAAAATGGCTCCTTTAGTGAAAGCTTTTGAAGCTGATCCAAGTAATTTTCTTATCTCTATTTGTATCACTGCACAGCATCGAGAAATGTTGGATCCAGTATTGAAGCTCTTTGATATTAAAGCTGATTTTGATTTGGATATTATGCAGCCTAATCAAACCCTTTGTGATATGACAGTAGCTATTTTCTTAAAACTAAAAATGGTCTTAAAGCAATGCAAACCTGATTTGGTGTTAGTACATGGCGATACTACAACTACATTCACTGCTTCTTTATCAGCATTTTATAATCGTATTCCTGTAGGGCATGTAGAGGCAGGTTTGAGAACTTATAACATGTCTTCTCCTTATCCAGAGGAATTTAACCGTCAATTAACTTCTAAAATTGCTAATTATCATTTTGCTCCTACTGTTTCTAGTCAGCAAAATTTGTTGCAAGAAAATGTTCCTGCCAAACAAATAGTAGTTACTGGTAATACCGTTATTGATGCTTTACAGTGGGTATTGGCACGAATTAAATCAGAGCCGCAGCGTCGTCAGCAAATGGCAAACATATTGAATATAGATGAAATAAAAAGGTTTATTTTAGTAACGGGCCATCGTAGAGAAAATTTTGGTAATGGCTTTGAAAATATTTGTTTTGCTTTGAAACAAATTGCTGAGCGGCAACCAGAGGTTGATATTATTTATCCCATGCACTTTAATCCTAATGTTCGTGAACCAGTGCAGCGTCTTTTAAACGGGATAAGCAATATTCATTTGATAGAACCATTAGATTATGAACCTTTTGTATATCTTATGAGTCGCGCATATTTGGTCTTAACAGATAGTGGTGGTATTCAAGAAGAGGCACCTAGTTTAGGTAAACCTGTCTTAGTCATGCGTGATACAACTGAACGACCAGAGGCTGTAGAAGCTGGTACAGTTAAATTGGTGGGTACTAAATGTGAAACTATTGTAACAGAGGTATTAGATTTGCTTGAGCAAGATAAATTGTATGCTCGCATGTCAAAAGCACATAATCCTTATGGAGATGGTCATGCTTGCGCTCGTATTGTTAATGCTTTAAAGGAAAATAACTATGAAAAATAAAAAAATATGTGTAGTTGGCTTAGGTTATATTGGTTTACCAACTGCTGCTTTATTAGCCAATACTGGTTATGAAATAATTGGAGTAGATGTTAATTCTACTGCAGTGAATATTATTAATCAGGGTCATATTCATATAGTTGAACCTGATTTGGGTAATTTTGTAAAATCAGCAGTATTTTCTGGTAAATTAAAAGCTTATACAAAGCCACAAGCTGCTGATATTTTTATGTTATGTGTACCCACGCCTTTTTACATGAATGGTGGTGGTATTCCAGAACCTAATTTGGAATATGTTTTAGCAGCTACTAAAGCAATTGCTCCTTATATTAAAGCTGGTGATATTGTCATTTTAGAATCTACTTCACCAGTTGGTACAACCGCGCAAATTTATGAAACTTTAAAAAAAGCAGGTGTTGATGTTGAACAAATATTTTTAGCTTATTGCCCTGAGCGAGTATTACCGGGCAAAATTATGGTGGAATTGATAGAAAATGATCGAATAGTTGGTGGTTTTAATGCTGCTTCAACACAAAAGGTTAAGGAATTTTATCAGACATTTGTGCGCGGTGACGTTTTAGAAACTGATAGCAAAACTGCTGAAATGAGTAAGTTGATAGAAAATAGTTATCGAGATGTCAATATAGCTTTTGCTAATGAATTATCTATATTAAGCGATGTTCATAACATTAATGTACATGAAGTCATAAAATTAGCTAATCGCCATCCTCGCGTCAATATTTTGAATCCGGGTTGTGGTGTTGGCGGACATTGTATTGCTGTTGATCCTTGGTTTCTGGTAGCAAGTGATCCAAAACAAGCTAAATTAATTCAATCTGCTCGCGAAGTAAATGATTATAAAGCTGATTGGATAATTGAAAAAATTAAATCAACAGCTTTAGTCTTTGAAATAAAACAAAATAAAAAACCGAAGCTAGCTTGCATGGGTTTAGCCTTTAAGCCTGATATTGATGATTTAAGAGAATCACCTGCATTATATATTACTAAATCTTTAAAATCTCAACAATTAAATATATTAGCAGTAGAACCAAATATAAAACAACATTCTGAATTAGAATTAATTAATTATAAAAAAGCCATTGAACAAGCTGATATTATTATATTTTTAGTAAAAAATAGAGAATTTTTAACATTGGAAATTAAGGACAAAATAGTTTTGGATTTTTGTGGAGTCTTTAATAATGCTATTTAATTCTTATGAGTTTATATTTTTATTTTTACCTATTACTCTAATCATATTTTTTAGTATAGGTGGCAAAGAGCATCATAGAATAGCCATTGCGTGGTTAGTTGGAGCGTCTTTGTTTTTTTATGGTTGGTGGAAACCAGCTTATCTTGGCTTAATGCTAATTTCGATTCTGTTTAATTATGCAATCGGCGTTGCTCTAACTCACAAACCTAAAAAAATAACTCTAATTTTTGGTATTGCAGTTAATTTATTGTTAATAGGATATTTTAAATATGCCAATTTCTTTATCGACAACCTGAACCAGCTCACTGGAATTAATTATCATTTAGAAACTATTATTCTACCTTTAGCTATTTCCTTTTTTACTTTTCAACAAATTACTTATCTAGTCGATGCTTATAAAGGTGAAACTAAGGAATATAATTTCCTTCATTATTGCCTGTTTGTCACCTTTTTTCCGCAACTAATTGCGGGGCCAATTGTTCATCATAAAGAAATGTTACCTCAATTTGCCAAAAATGTTATTTATAAATTGAATCATGAACATTTAGCGGTTGGTTTGACAATCTTCTTTCTAGGATTATTTAAAAAAGTGGTCCTAGCTGATGGAATTGCTATTTATGCTACTCCAGTATTTGCAGCGGCTGAGCAAGGTGTCGCGCTTACTTTTTTTGAGGCATGGGGAGGTGCATTAGCTTATACCTTCCAATTGTATTTTGATTTTTCTGGTTATTCTGATATGGCTATAGGGATTGCTAGAATGTTTGGAATTCGTTTACCGCTTAATTTTCATTCTCCTTATAAAGCTGTCAACATAATTGATTTCTGGCGACGTTGGCATATTACACTTTCTCGTTTTCTCCGTGATTATTTATACATTCCATTAGGCGGTAGTCGCAAAGGTAAAGTACAACGCTACTTAAATCTTATGATTACTATGTTGTTAGGAGGTTTATGGCATGGAGCTGGATGGACTTTTGTTGTATGGGGAGCCTTACATGGTTTTTATCTTATGATCAATCATGCTTGGCATACAGTGCGTCGTGCATTAGGTGATGATCTTAGTCGTTCCAGTTGGTGGGGGCGTGGTTTGTCGCAATTGATTACTTTTATAGCGGTTGTTGTTGCTTGGGTATTTTTTCGAGCTGAAAGCTTTGATGGTGCGATAAATGTATTATCTGGCATGATAGGCATTAATGGTGTTGCATTACCTGAAAACTATTTAGCTTATCTTAATTATATTGATGGATTAGGAGACTACTTAAGCACTCAAGGTTGGTTGTTTATGACAATGAGTTTGTTTAAAGGTATTGAAGAAGTAGTTCATCTATTTTTACTGCTCATTTTGGTTTGGTATTTTCCAAACACTCAGCAATTTATGAAGTCACAATGGAAACCTTCACTTATTTGGGCAATAAGCCTCACCACACTGAGTATTTACTCCATACTAAATTTAACTCGTATGTCTGAATTTTTATACTTTCAATTTTAATATGAATAAATCAAAATCTTATTTACAAATATCGGGTATATTAATGCTAACTGCCATTATAACTACTGTTAGTTTTAACTGGTTTATGAATCCTTATGGGATTTATCACAGTCCAGAAATTGATGGTATCAATAAACGTAAACCCTTATTTGCAGGGCAATTACGTTTAGCGAAGGCTTGGACAATTTATAAACGCAAACCGGATGCTATTATTTTAGGATCTTCACGTAGTGAGTGTGGCTTAGATCCAAATCATCCGGGTTGGAAGAATGCTCAAGATGTGTATAACCTAGCTATTAGTGGTGGAAATATGTATGAAGCCTTACGCTATTTTCAACATGCTCACGCACTAAAACCTCAGAAAAAGGTAGTATTAGGACTTGATTTTCGTATGTTTAATATTTTTGAAAAAGGAGGTGCTGGAGGTTTTAAGGATTCTCGTTTAGTTGTTAAGGCAGATGGCAGTGTAAACTCAGAATTTTCTATCTTTGAAAAATTCATAATGCTAGCGTCTATGGATGTACTTAGAGATAGTATGAAAACTTTTAAGAAACAAGATAGAGATCTTCACTATTTACCTAATGGTAAAGTATCTTGGAAAGTTAATGCCAAACAAAATAATAAATTAGGCGGGTACCATAAAGCTTTTCGTGCAACTGAGAAAAAAAATATGAATCAAATCTGGTTTCAACGTCCAAATCAGTATGATTTTATTCATCCAAATACTGGACAATCAAGCTTTGATTATTTACGTGGCTTACTTGATACTGCCTATCGTGATAATATTGATTTACGTATGCTTGTATCTCCATCACACGCTCGTCTTTGGGAAGCTCTACACGCCGTAGGTTTATGGTCTAAATTTGAACAATGGAAACAAGAAGTAGTAACTATAAATGAACAGCAGGCGAAAAAATACGGCAAACAACCATTTCCATTATGGGATTTTAGTGGTTATAATACTTATACTACTGAAACTATAACAGATAATATGAAATGGTATTGGGAATCTTCTCATTATAAACAAGAATTGGGTAATATCGTTTTAGATAGTGTGTTTGAGCGTAAAATAGCTGATGATTTTGGAGTATTAATCAATACTAAAAATATTGATAAACATTTAGCTGATATTCGTATTAAGCAGCAACAATACCGTAAAGATCATCCGTTTGATGCTGCTGAAGTTCTAAAACTTGCTGAAGAAACAGTAAGGCAACGTCAATAGTTATTGGGTAAGTCTGCATAGCAATATCTGATAAACAAATTTAGGTAATGCGACTTGCCGAAAAAAACGACGTGGTTGTGATATTAAACGGTATAGCCATTCTAAGGATAATTTACGAAATATTAACGGCGCACGTCGTACTGTACCGGCGATTACATCAAAGGTTCCACCTACTCCTTGGCAAACTTTAATATTTTTCAATTTAGGAAAATATTCTTCCATCCAGAGTTCTTGTGTGGGGCTACCTAGTGCAATAAATAATACTTCTGCTTTTGAAGTATTAATTTTTTCAATTAATTTAGGCATTTCTGGTTTTGAGACATAACCATGATGATGACCAACTATTTTAATACCGGGATATTGCTTTCGTAATACTGTCACTGCTCTTGTATTAACTTCTGCTTTGCCGCCAAATAAGAAGAGTTTATAGCCTTTTTGTGCAGCGCGTTCACATATTGCAGGCATAAGTTCTGCCCCGGGTACACGTTTCATTTTGCCTAATCCTAATAAACGCGCTGCCCATACCACACCAATTCCATCTGGAATTAACAATTGTGCATGTTTTATTGAATAATATAATAAGGGTTCTGTTTTAGCTTTTATGATTTTTTCAGGATTAATTGCCAGAATTGAGGAAGGTTTATTAGTTTTAAGTATGATTTCTTCTACATAATTCAAAGCTGTTGATATTGTTACACAATCTACAGGTATGCCTAGTATATTTATTCTTTTTGGTTTCATGTCATCCATTCCTTAAATTTTTCTATATCATGATTAATATTAATTGGTGCTGCCGCTGCATTTAAATTTATACGAGTTATTAAAGTTTGAGGAAGCTGGTTTGAAGTTGATGCTCTAATGGTATTAATAGGTTCTTTGTGTCCATAATAATTAGATTGCCAAGTTTTAATGTTTTCAATTGATTCACTGCCTTCAATAGATAAATTAATAGGTAAACGGCAATGCCAATTTAACTCAATATTATGGCTACCTTCACCAGTAATATAATCCCATATTACAAATATACCAACAGGGTAATAGATAATACCGCGCCAGTGAATAATATTAGAAATATGCTGATAGCCATTATGTTTGGCAAGTAAAAACTTACCATCATTATGGACTAATTGGCATTGGAATGGTTTTGACCACATAAAAGCGGTTTCTTGAATAGCTTGATCTTGATTATCAATACTGATTGTGTTATGCGCTTTAGTGCTACGAAAATAATGTCGCCAATTACCTGTATAACTATAAGTACCGGGATCAACTAAAATATTTTCACCATTAACTTGTAAGATTATTGATAAAGCATCAGCATGTCCATGTCCATAAGATGCTGGCATACCTAATGATCCATGATCAAAAATTAATTTAAAAGTTTTCCCTTGGATAAGAGTATAGCCGCTATTATCAAAAGTCTTGCAGAGAGTTTTTGAACTATTTTTTTTCCAAGAAATATCTAAATAAGGCGATAGTGCGTAACCATTATCAGCGTCACCAATACTTGGTAATTCTTTTGGAGAATTGGCAAAACTATTGAGAAATTTTGTTGCACGAATATAAGCTGAATTAATACTAATTGGTACCACTTCATCATAATGTTCTAATAACTTAATGGTTAAACCACATAAATCAGTAATAAATAGTAAATACCAAAAAGATTGTTCCAAACCACCACCATCGGGTAAAATTTGCCGCGCTGCTTCTTGTTCTAAAATTTTTAAGCCCTTTTTTTTCCAACGTTTAGCTGCTTTAAATTCAGGAAATAGTACAGCGGCATAAATTAATCCAACAGATTCTGCGATGGTATGATTACCAGCAGAAGAATATAGTGACAATCTTTTTTCAATCAGCGTCGCATGAGATTCTACTAATTGTAATAAAGCATTCCAAGTTTCAGTTGGATATTCTAATTTGTCTCGCATTTTATCTAAGGCATAACACACAGATAAAATACGTAAGCCGCATTCCATTACTGAAATGTAATGAATTCCTAATAAAGGTGGATTATCTTTAACCCAAGATAAAAATTGCTTTTCACAAGATTGATTTTCAATCAAGTGTTGTAAACGCGCTGGTTCCCAAGCTACGCGAATATCACCATAAGGATTTCCATCTCGATAAGGAATAGAATTAAAGAATTTATGGGGCCAGCTATCTGTTGTAGAACCAGATAGTTCTAATACATCTGCATTAAAATTCCATTTTAAAACAGGAAGACAAGATTTACCACTTGAACAAAATGCAAACGATTCAATCGAATAACTATAGCTACGTTTATTGAATAAATAATTCAAATATAATTTTTTTAATGTAAATTGTTCACCTACACGATGTAAAACATCATGAGGTGACATGACACTAAAACGTTTTATATACCAAGCCAGTTTTTTAGACAAGTTCATTTTTTATAAGAAAATTCGTTTGTATATATTATTCACTAATCTTTGATTATGTCGCCAGTTATCTAATAGTAAAATTACTAAATAAAGGACTATTGTGCTTATTAAAAGATTAACTGTATAGAATATAATATCGTAATCACCAAGTTTTCCTAAAATAGCAGCTCCAATACGAATTAAAAACATCTGAACTATGTATGCAAACAAGGTGTATTTTCCAAATATCACTAACATATCAGTTAGCCATGACCATTTAAGTAACTTTATAATACTGAGAAAGGTAGCGAACCATAATAAAGTTTCTAATATGAGCATAAACAATACCAAGAGAGTATTTTCTTGGTAGAAGATATATAAATTCGACTTATATATATGAAATAATACGAATAGTACAATTGAAAATACGCCAGTTACAGTAATTTTTTGAAATCTTACTCTGGTTTTCAAGAAACCCAATAACATTCCAATGGAACCAATGAATACGAATGAAAAAAGATGTTCGGAAAAATTCCATACCATCAAAGCCATCAAAGCGCAAAAAACAAGTATGCGAATTGGAGTAAGAACATATGAAGCAAGAAACAAAAAGGCAGCTATATAATAAAGAACTTCAAATGCTGCAAAACTACCATTGACGCTTAAAATAAAATTTGTTGCCACATCATGAAATGATGTAATTTCTTTTAAAAGAGTCTCGATAGAGTAAGCTAAACCAAGAACATACAATGTTACATTGGTTAAAAGAAAAATCAAAAATATTTTGATAGCACGCATTCTTAACCTTTGTCCAACTTTATTAGAAGAACCAACTATCGACAAAGGTAAATAATGAAATCCACATAAATATCCAGAAATAAACAAAAACGCATAATGTAAAAATTTCAGTGTTTCTGTGATATTATGTGCAAGATACAAATTTTGACCAGAGATATTAAATGTGCAATGATAAAATATCATTGCTATCACTAGTGCGCCTTTAATTAAATCAATGTTAATATTTCTTTGATTTGATTTAGACATAATCTTTATTTATATATTATAGCTTTTTCCGGTTTGAAAACTTTTTACAGCGAACAAACTGGCTTTAGTAGTTGCATAAATTTCATCAAATGGAATTGAATTTCCATTCAGGATAATATTTTTAAACTGTAAGATTTCATCTTTAAAACCTTTATCGCATTTACGAGTTTTAAAGCTAGTTTTTTTACCGCGTTCATAGAATTCTGAAATAGTAAAATCTTCCATTACTAATGATTTGCCATCGCCAAATACTTCAAAGTGTTCTTTAGCTAAAGCTTTATCTCCACCAGCAGCATAAATAATTGTTCCAATGGAACCATCTGCAAAGCTTAAAGATAAAATACTTTGATCATCTGTAATACCTGAGCTATGATGATCAATTCGTTTAGCATAAACTGAAACCACTTTGGCTCCACAAATAAATTGCATATAATCTATAAAGTGGCAAGCTTCTCCAATAATACGCCCACCTCCAATTTCTGGATTTTGAATCCAATGTTCTTCTGGAATTGCTCCTGCGTTGATTCTAAATGCCATTACTAATGGTTCTTTATGATCGGCAAAAAATGTTTGTGCGGTTTTTCCATGTGAAGAATAACGCCGATTAAATCCGACCATAATTTGTAAATTTTTATCAGCATAACTGGCTGTTATTTTTTCTAATTCTTCTTCTGTTAAACATAGAGGTTTCTCAACAAATATATGTTTTCCAGCTTTAAGAGCTTCTATAATTATTTGTCCATGACTGTTATGGTGTGTACCTATTAAAACTGCGTTAATATTTTTATCTCTTAAAATATCTTTATAATCATTAGTACAATAAGAGGCTTTGATTTTTTTTGCTAGTGCTTTACTATTAATCCCTGTTCCTGTGCAAACTGCATTTATTTGAATATCTTTTAATTTTTTGAGATGTGGTAACAATCTATCTTGAATATGATTGCCAGCCCCAATAAGTCCAATATTTATTAATTCTGTTTTTTTATTAGCAATAAGGTTTATTTTATGTTCTTGTTTATATGTGTTTATATTATAAGATAATAATATTCCTAGATATGGTTCAGTATTCCTCATTATTAATTCATAGGCTTGTTGCGCTGATTCAATTGCATAACTATGTGATGTTAGGCTTTTTATATCTATTTTTCCTTGTTGAATCAAATTGAGAAATGCAATCATATTACGTTGTTCTGTCCAACGAACATAAGCGTAAGGGTAATCCTGTCCTTGTTCCTCATATTGAGTATCATAGCGTCCGGGTCCATAAGAGGTTGATAGACGTAACTCAAGTTCTTTTTTATAATAATATTCTCGTGGTACGTTCATGCCTACTGCGCCAACTACTACAACACGACCTTTTTTACGACATATTTCTCCAGCTACTTCTATAGGTGTATTATCTTTGGTGCTAGCTGTTATTATTACAGAATCAACACCATGACTTTGTGTGACACTCTTCACTACATTTTCTAATTCTTCAGCTAAAATTGTTTGATCAGCACCAAATTTTTTGGCTAATTCTAATTTTTTGGGATCAATATCTGTTGCTATGACTGTGCAACCATTGGCTTTTAACATTTGTATTACTAATTGACCTAGTAAGCCCAAGCCAATAACGGCAACACTCTCTCCTAATTTTGGTTCAGCCTGACGCACACCTTGTAAGGCAATTGAGCCTAATGCTACATAAGCAGCTTCTTCTGAATCTACTCCGTCTGGAATTTTTACGCATAAATTTTTTGGAATGAAATTTAATTCAGCATGAGAAGCATAGTTTTGCCCAGCACATGCCACTCGATCTCCAATTGAAAAACCAGTAACTTTGTTACCAACTGCTTTTACGATTCCGGCAGAACTATAACCCAAAGCTCCGGGCTTATCGAGTCGTCCAAAAACCATTTTCATAGTATCAGCGATACCATCTTTTTGTACCTGAGTAATAACTTTTTTAACTAAATCAGGTCGTTCCATTGCCTTGCCAGCTAAATTTTTTTTAGCAACTGTAACAGTAGATTTTTCAGTACCAGCACTGATAAGGGAAAATTCGGTAGCTACTAATAATCCGTCTGATTGTAAGTTAGGAGCAGGTACTTCTTCAACTTGTAATTCGCCAGTACGGTAGTTTTGTACAATTTGTTTCATAGTTGTTTCTCTGTTGGTTTTAAAGTAACCCATAGGTGCCAACCATAATGAGCTGCTAACCATTTTAATATAGTGTGTGGAAATATCTTTAAAAAAGGTAAATGTCGTATATTTAGAAAATGACAATGTGAATTTTGAAAACTAAAATCAGGAAAATCCTGTTTGACTAAGTTTTTATCATAAACTTTAGAATAAGGATTATTTGGTCCATCTGTATTTGCATATAAGAAGCGTGGATTACGGAGATAGTTAAATAAACCTTCATTCTTAGCATTTTCAAGATGGTCTTTTAAAAGAGGTGATTTAATCCAAGTTTTTCCGCAAAATAAACCTATCATTAATAAGCGTATTATTAAACATATACTTAACTTATAGTTTAGAGAATTCTTATTATAAAGCATTATCACTAATCTACCATTAGATTTAAGAACGCGCAATATTTCACTACTAGCTTTTTTTATTTCAGGAATATGATGAAGAACACCGTGTGAATATACTATATCAAAGCTATTGTCTGGATAAGGTATGTTTAAGGCAGAACCTTGTTTTATCTCATCATATTCAATATTTTTTAATGCAAAACGTTTTTTAGCACGAAAAACTGCTTCATTAGTTAAATCTAATCCTGACCAACGTCCTCCTCGCCTAATTATTTTTTCGGAATCAGCCGCTTGACCAATACCAATTTCAAGCACTTTTTTCTCTTTCAGGTTTAGTTTATCTAATTCAGGAAGAATATGTCCTTCTGTACTATAACGGTAAGCATCATATTCTTTAAAGAATAGTTCCCAATCAGCATTAGTAGCTGTTATAAGGCTTTCACCGCAAGGGTTATGTTGCCAAAAATTTTGAACATTTTTTTCATTAATTTTCATATTGTTCATGCCATAAAACTAGATTTAGTAAATTCCATATTTTAAAACTATTAAAGCGGCTTTGTTTTTTATGTTGTTTAAAAATATCTTCTATATATTTTTTATTAAACATATCCGTAGTTAGTTTACTGCTCATGATATTATCATAGGCGTATGACACCATTTTATCCGTCAACATGTTCGTTGCTGAACCACAAAATCCCCATTTTTTTCTATAAATTATATCCATGGGAATAATACCCTCAGCGGCTTTTTTTAGAATATATTTCGTTTCTCTATTTTTGAATTTAAGGGCTGATGGAATTTTAAGTGCAAATTCGACCAAATCTTCGTCCAAAAATGGAACCCGTGTTTCAATTGAATGTGCCATACTCATTTTATCTACTCGCATTAATAGTAGTTCGGGCAAACGATTTTTTAGTTCTATGTTAATGATACGTAACAAAGGATCTGTAATATTTAGATCATTTGTAATTTGATTTATGTATTGACTTGATGTTTCTATTTCAGGTGCTTGTTTGAATAACTGTGCTTTTTCATTATCCCAAAAAGCCATCGCATTACCCATAAACAGTGTCTCATTATGCATTGCTCTACGTAAAGCGTCATCTAAATGAGAAGCGATTTTACCACTTGCTAGCTTATATAAAATTGTTCTTATGATTTGAGGGAGATGCAAATAGCGTGCATACCAATTTGTATTCCAATTATTAAATTGATGATACATTCCATAACCAGCAAAAATTTCATCGCTACCTTCTCCAACTTGAATAACAGGAACTCCTGATTCACGGGCAAGTTTTGATAAGTAATAAATTGGTACACATACTGGATCTGCTAGTGGCTCATCCTGAAAATAAGCAATTTTTGGAAGTGCAGATATGAAGTCATCATCATTAATTATCATTTCATGATGATTAGTTTTAAAATGTTGCGCTACCTTGCGTGCATATTCAAATTCATTTGATGGATCACCTTCAATACCGATAGAAAAAGTTTCAACTGGCTTATTAAGTTGCTCAGCCATTAAGGCTACATTAAGTGAAGAATCTACACCTCCACTTAAAAAAACACCAAACGGCACATCTGATACCATGCGCCTTGCTACGGATTGTCGTAATAAAGATCTAAGCTGTTCTATACATGTAGCTTCATCTAAATTATTGTCAGGTTCTCCATAGCGCGTTGGATTCCAATATCTAATTTGTTTGCTGTTTCCCTTAGAATCTATTTTTAAATAGTTGCCTGCTTCAAGCTTATGTATGCCTGAAAAAAAGGTGTTGGGAGCGGGGGAATTTGCAAAGCTTAGATAATGTAACAGCGCGGTTTGATTAATGGTTTTTTTTATATATGGATTAATAAGTAGTGCTTTTATTTCTGATGCAAATGTAACTATGTTATTATCAATATAATAATATAGTGGTTTGACACCTAATGGATCACGTACCAAAGTGAGAGAGGAGTCTAATTGGTCAAACAAAGCAAAAGCATACATTCCTCTAAGACGCTGAAGACATCCTTCTAAGCCCCATTCTCTTACAGCATATAGAATTACTTCTGTATCAGAGTGAGATTTAAATTGATATTTATGAATCAGCTGTTGACGTAATTCCCGGTAGTTGAAAATTTCTCCGTTAAATACGATCCATAATTTACCATCATTAGTGGACATAGGCTGTTGTCCTAAATCGGAAAGATCAATAATAGAAAGTCGTCTATGTCCTAATCCTACTTGTAAATATTCATTTTGGTAAATATATATTCCTGCATCATCTGGTCCTCGTGGAACCATGCTATCTCGCATAGATACGATTAGTTCTTTTGTCAAAGGATATTGATTAGAACGACTTAAGAGCCCTACAATACCACACATTATCTATACTCCCTATTTAGTTTTTTACTATCCATTTGTTAATCACTTCTAATTAATATTGGTTGTGCCTAATGTAAATTACGAATACTTAGTATAACTTTACGTTTTGATAGTATATTGTTTACTTTTGTTGAATAACCATTTATAGATGACGAAGATTTGCATCCACTTTTAACCAGCGCCATAGAAAACCCAAGCATTGCCCACATATACCAAGCACTTGTTGTGTATGCAAGAGGACGAAATGGGAGAGAATACACTATATACAAAGTAATTAGTATCCATGCCCATATATGTATCATGTCATGTTGTTCGCCAGAACGGATTAATGTTAATCCAAGAGTATTAAAAAATAAACCGAATAAGAGAGATAAGTAAATAATCAGACCAATAATACCATTTCTACTCAAAACATCTACATAATCAGAATGAGCCTGTGTACTTCTAAAATTGCCTAGTATAATCTCAATTACTGTTCGATCAATAATTGATGTTAGAGCTTCAGCCCAGTTTTTTCCTCTATTGTTACCTAAACTCTCATATTTACCCAGTGAAACACCTTCTTTTTCTTCTACTACATCATTTTCCTCGCTCTCTTCAAACACTTCTATATCTCCCTGAAACCTAGTTAACAATCTATCGTAGGTATCCCCCTGAATTAGCCCACCCATAACCACTATTGCAATCAATGAAGATAGTATGATTTTGCCTGCCGCTTTTTGAACCAGCAATATATAAAAAAATGTAAACATAATTAATTGTAAAATTACCGAACGAGACAGTCCAAGATATATTACATATAGGCATATCGCAATTGTAGTTAAACAAAAAAGATACCAAAATAAGATATAAATCTTTTTGATATTTTTTTCCAAAACATGTAAAAATAACACAGTAAAGATAATATGAAACAAGGCTACATTTGACATACCACCAGCATCATAATATAGTCCACGTTCACGTAAACCGGCAAGTGCATCCATAGCTCCTTCTTTTAAACCACCATACCCTAGTTTTATAGCGATAATGTTCATAAGCACGGCTATGCTTGAGCCTATCATAATAGCCTTAATTAATTTATAATAATTAATATTTCTATCTATGGTTCCGGCAATGAATGCAACATTATATATAACGTAGGAAGCTAATATGCGAATCATAATATCCATAATTTGCATAATAGTGAATCTATAAAAGAATAATCCTATTATGATTGATATAATATTAACAATGATGAAAGTCGCAAAAATTATTGAATAAGGTGTACTACTCTGTTTATATTTGATATATTGAATACTAAAATAAATCAATACCACCACACCAGCAACATGCAAAGGAGATAGTGAAACACCACCCAATCTAACTCTAAACATCCATGTTAAATCGATGGTTGGTTTAACTAAAAATAGTATTATTAAAGCAGATGTTATGATATGGTTATTTTTCACATTCAAAAAATATTGAATTAAAAACTAAAGAGATATTTTCTACCATCTTTTCTTCTGTAAATTTCTCTTGGTAGTGTTTTAAACTTTCTAATCCCATATTTTTTCTTAAATTATTATTTTGAAGTAAAATAATAATTTTTTCTGCAATATCATTGGGATTTTGCTTTTCGACAAGAAAACCATTAATATTATTCATTACTGATTCTGAAATAGCAGCATGATCTGTTGTAATAATTGGTAATCCGTTTGCCATTGCTTCTACAATAACCCATGGATGCCCTTCTGGTGGATAATATGTTGGGAATACAAAAATCTCTGCTGTATTAAGCGCATCAGACTTATCTTTTCCACATACCATTCCAAGTAATTTAATGGGTAGATGAGGGTGTTCAAGTAGATAGGCCTCCATCTCTTTTTTGACATCATCTTCATTCCAGTCGCCGCCAAATAAAAATTCTACATTTGGAAATTTAGCATATACCTGTGGTATTGCGTAAAGAACATCAAGAACTCCCTTTGTTCTTATCATATTTGCTAAATATAGTACTTTTATATTTTCATTGTGTTGAGATTTCGGGTTATAAGTAATATCTTTACCATTAGGTACAACAAATATTTTTTCATCTGGCACTATATCTTTAAATAAATATTTTAAATTTTCACCTAGAACAATTTGTGCATCAACAAGGGCATGTACTTTTATCACATACCAATTAGTTGCTAAACTTGCTGTATTTAGCCAATTTTTGAAGTTGCCACCACGAAGATGACAAACAACTTTTCTACGAAATAACTTTGATATGATTATAAAAATAGAATCTTTTAAGTACCCCAATGTAGCTTGACTAATTGGTATATATACTAAATCAGGTTTTTTAGTAATAATTAATTTAATTAAGCTAAGATAGAATTTTAATGGCAAGTAAATGTTCCAAAAATCTATAGCTCCTAATGTTTCTAAACCTCTATGATCTGAAGTATCCAGATGAATTAAATCAAATTCATCTTTTAATTTAGAATTTAGTAGTACTTCTGTTGCTAGACTTGGTCCCATGTATGGCGGTGGCAAAGGGCCAAGAAATATAATTTTTTTTTTCATTATTGAATACCTTATTTTATTTTCGCTGTTAATATTGCATCAACAAAGCCTCGTGCCGAAACGCGCAAATTAACTTTTTCTTCAATTATTTTTTTTGCGGCAAGTCCAATATCTTTTGCTGCTTCTTGATGTTCTAATATCCATTTAATTCGTTCTGCAATTTTCTGTGAATCGGCAAAATCCATCGCAAATCCTGTTTTACCTTCTTGAATAAGATCACTTGTGGCACCGGCATGAATAGATGCTATGCTAGGTACACCTGAAGCCATTGCTTCTACAAGAACAAGTCCCCATATATCATGTGCAGTAGGAAAGAGGAAACAAGATGATCTAGCAAGATATTGAGGGATATCCTTTTTTTGTTTAATACCTTCAAATCTAATAAAAGGTTCTATATTTAATTGCTTTACCTGTGCTTCTAATTTATTTTTGTCAGGACCATCACCGATGATATATAGCACAAAATCTGATCTAGTCTCTGAGAGTATTTTAATGGCAGGCAATAGCAAGTCCACTCGTTTCCTTTGGCTTAATTCTCCTACATAAAGAAGTTGATGTTTATCAGTGTGTTCTACTATATTACGCCATCGTTCGGCTTCCTGTGCAAAAAAAACAGTATCTACTGTATTAATTCCGATGTGAACTTTAGCTTCGCTTGCGCCTAAAGACTGTAAGTATTTTTTAGCTTTTGTTCCATAAGTAATAAAGCCACTTGCAGCTTTTACTAAAAGTTTTCGTTGCCATTTTCTATATTTTGAGACCTGACTATACTGATTCTTGATAGCACCAGACCAAATTATGTATGGAGTAGGTATTCTTAGATTTCGTAACCACAATTTGGTGGTAGCTATGGAAAAAGCATTGGTGACTATGGCAACAGGCTGTTCATCCTTTAGTAGCTTGTTAAGATGCGGGTAGGTGAATATTACACTCTCTTGGTCCCTACTCCTAATGGTTTTACTAGGTAGTACTGTATAATCAAACTCACAATCTTCCAGATTAATATTCCATTGTCTTCTACTATAACCAAGGGCACCAAATACTACTTTTAGCGCGTATCCTTCAGCCAATAATTGCTTATTTAATTCATTAAATAACGGAATACGGTATGGGTTTGGTATGTTAGTTATAAGTAGAATGCGTGGTAATCTCATTTTGTTGTTTCCAAATGATTAAGCTAATCAATTTATCTGCTTGTACTTCTGCGTTGGGTAAAAGGGTTTGTAATCTTTTGTATTCATCTGAAGCTTGTACTTTTGTTCTTTGTTCTGTTAGCCAATTTTGGCTGGATTTATTTAGATAATGGTATGCATTCTGTAAGCCAATTTTGGGTAGCATCCAATATTTAGGATCTAAATTTTTAGCTGCTGCTTTTCTGAGAATGTATTTGGTTTTATTGTTTCTAAGTTTCCATTTGGTATCTAAGCTTAAAGCCAAGGATACCATTTGATCGCTCCAAAAAGCGGATACTGGAAATAGTTGAAGTTGAGTTTGAATTTCAGAAGGTGCAGAGAAAAACATTTCTGGGCACATTAAAATAGATTGGTAGGTAAAGAATTTACCAAAATCCTTGGTTCCAAATTTAGTTTCAAATTGTGTTCGGTTGTTTTTGATGGCTAATTCATATAATTTTTGTTCATATTGCTGATCATATTTTTTTAAGCCTCCCATATCTCTTTCTGGGTAGGGGCATAATCCATGATTCCAATTTTGAAAGTTAATATATAATTTTTTAAATTCATTATTTGGAATTAATTTTAAAATTTGTTGAGCAATGGGTAGTAATTGTAGTGTTTTTAGAATATGATAGAGGTTAATTATTTTTTTATATTGAAGTTGTCGGTTCATACCTAGAAATAGTCTATCGGCACCGTCGCCATCAAATAATGCGCTAACATTATCTTGTTGTGCCGCTTCTACTACAAAGCGCATGGTGGCATTATTAAGTGCTATTGGTTCACTACTGAAAGCATTTACTTGTTCAAAATTGTTAATTATTTGTTCTGCTGAAAGAATAATCTTTCTAACTTTTATATCTAAATTTTTTGCTAAAAAATCTATTCGACTAAATTCATCATAATAATCTCCATAGGCTAGATTGTAGCTAATCAGCGGTACATTGCTTTGAACGATTTTTTGCGCGATATAACCAGAGTCAACCCCACCACTTAAAGAAAGTCCTACAGCTTTACTGTTTGTAGGTATCTGGCTTGTTATGCTGTCTAATAAGTAGTTGTCTATTGTGGTAGCAAGTTCTTTTTCTGTGTATTGTTGATATTTATCTGGTTGATATAAGTCAGCCAAATCAAAATATGGTGAGATGAAAAAGTTGTTTTTTTCTACTGTTAAAGTAGCACCCGGTGGTATTTTATAGATACCTTCTAGGAGTGTTTGATTATTTGGAGTAAAACTAAAATTGTAATAATGTAATAGCGCGTCAGTAGAGATGTCAGGTAATTTATTAGCCAATATTTTTTTTAATCCACTAAGATGTGTGGCAAAATATACTTCATTATTATGGTGATAATAAAAAAGAGGTTTGAAACCATATTTGTCAGTGGATATTTTTAAAGTTGTTCCATTAATTATTTTGATATGAATAAAACTGCCTTCAATATTTTTTAAATCTGTCTTTGATAATCTCTGTAGTTTATTATTAATATCAGCTTCATAATGGTTGACTTTAATAGGAGCATATACGCGCCCAAATAGTATGAATTTATTTTGGTTTGTTTCATCTTTAAGTTCTAATATTTCTTTAGAATTTCCTAATTGAGATATAAAAATTTTATTTGATGATTCTTTAAAGGAATACTTGCCAAATATTACTGGATAATTGTTGTTATTTTTCATGTTGTTTATCCTATCGAAGAATTCGCTTCATAAACTGTTGCCATTCAGTATTAAAATAATCCATATCGAATTGTTGTACATATTTCAAACCATCTTCAGCGAATTGTTCTTTATCTTCTAATACAGATAATACTGTGTCAGTTAATCCTTGAAACTGGGGCTGAATTACTTGTTTTCCTTCAGTTAAAAGCTCTTTCATACCACCTATACCAGTTCCAATCACAGGAGTTTGACACAACATAGCTTCATGTGCTGTACGATTCCAACCTTCCATCATTGTGGACATTGTAAGAACTAGATCACTGGCTTTAAGGAGGCGCAAATAGTCTTTTCTTTCTAAATCTAAATGATGTACTGGTAAGGATAGTTTATGGTCTTTTGGGCCTGACATAATCAGGTGAAATTTTTCATTGCCTAATGCTTTATAAACATCTATTACACCTTTGTTGGCTTTGGCATTTCCTATATAGACAAGTGGTTTATCTGATTTTAATTGATATTTTTCCTTAAATTCTGCTATTTCTGTCTCAGAAAATTGAAATTCTGTTAAATCAAAAGAGTTATAAATAACTTTAGTGTTTTGGCAGCCTAAGCTTTGTAAGCGTTGTTCCCAATATTTAGATACTGTAATTATATAATCTAATTGTTTGAGTCGTTTTTCTAGCCTGCGAAAATGCCAGCGATATTTGAAAGAGTCATTTTTCAGTTCATCTGCTATATGATGAATCATGCCAATTTGAGGTGAACCAGTATTGTTGCCCCAAGTAATTGTAAAGGCATCTTTAATTATGAGATCAGCATCAGCGCGATGTCTTTTTATACGCCATAAATATGGAATTATGCTTTCTTGTTTATGTCTTACTACTTGAGAATCAATGGAAATATTAAAATCCGATTGCATTGCCATACAAGCTTGAAAATTATAGGCATGTCCACCGGGTATCTTCTTTACCATCTTTTGATTACGAACAGATTCGTATAGAATGGAAGATGGTGTTTGCCAAATGATTTTTTTCATTGTGATAGGTATTCGTTAAAGTTCGCAGCATGACCAGAAGGGTATTTCAACCAAAATCTTGCTGGTTCATAATGATTTTCTGCGGTATAGGGTTGACTAAATTTATCTTCTACTAAATCTTTTCTTACAAAGAAGGCGTTGACTCCGTTGATGCTGCATCCAACTAATACATATCCTTTTTCGTCAAATAATTTTTCAAAAGATTTTAATGATGCTCCCATATAATCGGTGCCATCCCAAATATGCTTTGAATTATATTTCATCACCCATTTAACTGGCGGAGCAAATTTAGCATTGTATTCCATAACTATAACGCGCGGTTTTATAGATTTAATTGCTTGAAATACATGATAATCATTACCATCTATATCAATACTAAGTAAATCTAGTTGTCTGCCTTCTGGAAATTGTGAAATTAGGTTTTCAATGTTATCTTTAGTTATATATTTTTGTATTAGTTTTAGTTGTTTAGATTTTATGGATTTTGCAAATTTATTTTTAATGAATTTAATTTCTTGATTGCCGCCTTCAATCCATAAGCCTTTCCATCCTTGGTATAATAAATATACTGTATTGTTTTCTAGTCCATTACCAACTCCGAATTCTATAAATGTTTTGGTATTTGTGCCTATTCTCTGAAAAATTTCTTGAATCATTCCATCTTCATCTCCTTGTGAATAGGCTTTAAATCCATATTTAGCTAATCGCTTGTCATCTTGGTATTTTTCTGAATTTAAAATTTCTTGTCTAGCTCGTAAAATTGAAACTTTATTGTTTAATTCTAGTCTATGAACAATTCTGTTAATACCTAAAATTCCTAGTAATTTTTCTCTAAAACGCGATGTTATACTCATGATAATATTTCCCAAAATCGTTTTTCAACTGATTCTATGCTGTGATGTTGTTGTGCGTATTGTTTAATTGTTTGTTGTTCTGTAGATGTATCGTTTGATATATATTGTATAATTGCTTGTTGTGCTTCTGGAATAGAATCAACTATTTCTCCTAAGTTATGTTTAGTCACAACTTGATTTGGATTGATTCCAAAACTAATAACTGGTATTCCTCTTAGCCATGCTTGAACGAATGTGTTAGGAAAACCTTCATAAGTTGAGGTTGATACTAGTATTGATGCTTGATCAAAAACAGTTAAGGTTTTTTCTAATGGTAAGGCTCCTTTCCATTCTAAGTTAGTTAAGTTCTCAGAAAATAATTTATCTAATCGTGCTTGATCAGGATGTGTGCCAATCATTCTAAAACGTAGATTTAGTTGAGAGCATTGTTTGGCTAGTTCTATAAATATTTCTGGTCTTTTACGTGGTCCCAGATTACCAACCCAAAGAACTATGGGTGGATCAACACGATGGCTGGATTTGGGTTTTTCATGACCTGAATGGATGAAATGTCCTTTTAAACCAAAATTCTTTAGTAATAATTCATATTGATCTTGATTTTGTACACAGGGATGTGTTACATATTTCATTCCATAATTTTTATATGTGTCTCTTATAGCAGCATATGATTGTGTTATGAGTTTTGTAATAAAATTTGTTGGACTACGTTTAAGGATTGCTTGTTGACGTTGTCTAAAGTGATTTTTAAAGGGTATGCCGTCATCTGTGCAAATCCACATAAAAGGTATGTGATGTAATTTTGCGTATTTGCCAATTATGCCGGTATAAAGTGAGGTATAGCGATGAACAAGAATATCTGGGGATATTTGTTTTAATGTTTTGTAGTAGATTGAGTGGTTGAGAATATCAAAATAATACCTCTGTGGTATCCAGTGAATTTCTACGCCTTCAATTGTTTCTAGTTTTTTTGATGAATTATTTAGATTTTCAGCAATATAAGTAACTTGATGACCGCTTTTGGCTAATTGTTTGGCTAATAACCAAGCTTGTACTTCAGCACCACCAAGTCTTTGCTTATATAAATAATTCATTGCAAAGCAAATTTTTTTTTTCATGATCTGAATAGTTTAAGGTAGCTATCAATAGTTTCTTCGGCAGCAAATGTTTGTAAGGCAAATTGTTGACAATTTTCTTGCATGGATTCTATTTGTTCATAGTTTTCTAATAAACTTCTTCCATGAAGCAAAAATTGTTCTTCATTGCCGTGGGCGCAATAACCTAGATGATGAGTTTTTATCCAATCATTAGGATCATGGTTGAGAGATAACACTGGAGTAGCATTTTGCCATGCTTGAATAAAAGCATTAGGCAGACCATCTGCTTCTTTCAAACTAGTATTAACAAAAAGAGATGATTGGGCATAATATTTATGAGTTTCTTCAAATGGTACTACTCCAATCATTTTTAAATTTTTTAATTTAGCAGCTTTGTTTAAGAACTTTTGCACATATTTTCTATCATGGGTACCACCTCCTATAATAAATTTCCAGCATAAATCTTGATTTTGTTCAGCAAATTTGATAAATAATTCTGGTTGTTTATTTGGAATTAAATTAGCTAACCAGAGTACTATTTTTTTCTTTTGTTGCTGTTTAGTTGTTGGTGGTAAAAAGTAGGAAGGAAGAACTATTCCTGTCTTTTTGAAATTTTTCCAAAGTTCATTTTTTTGATGGTAAGTTTGATTAACTACTTTAGTGGCTCCATAAATGCCTTTGTGAATTAGTAAATCTTGTATTATCATATCAGGATACAGTAGCAATTTACGCAGTAAGGTTTTTTTTGATTTATTTAATTTTTTGAGCAGTTTCCAAAATTCACAGGAATTTTCGCCATTACTTCCCCAAAAAAACTTTTTTTGATTTTTTTTAGTCCATTTAGCTGCTGTATAAGTAAGAGGGGAACGTCCTCTTTGATATAAAATGTCTGGTTGTATTTGATCTAAAATTTTATTAAAAATTTTGAGATTTTGGATCCAAGAAAATAGAAAATTTTGATTTGGAATCCAAGAAATATGAATTCCATTTATAATTTCATCCTTTCTTGTATAAGCATTGCTTAAAGTAATATAATGTACTTCTAATCCTGCTTTTTTGAAGGCTAATGCTAAGTTGTACATTTGCACTTGAGCACCATTGATACCAGTTGATTTGTCAGGTAGAAATGACTCGGCTAAAAAAGCTATTTTCATGATTATTAATCCGATTAATTAAATTAATGAGATATACATATTTCTTAATTGTTTTGCTATGTTATCCCATGTTAAATGTGATACTGAGTTTCTAATGTTATTTCTTTGTGTTTCTAGTTGTTGTTTTTTTATAGATATTTTTTGCAACATTTCTGCCAGATATTCTGGTGTTTCTTGTTGTAAGGTAAATCCAGTTTCATCTTCTTTTATGACATCTCTTATTCCATGTTTTTTACCCACTAGCACAGGAGTGCCAGTTGATAAAGCGTCAAGTGCGCTTAGGCTACAAGCTTCTCGATAAGAGACTGAGACGTATAAATTTGAGTTGCGATATAAGTTAATTAGTTCTGGATATGGTGGGTTGTTTATAGTTGATTGTTTTGGTATTGATCCTGTTAGTATGATGTTTTGTTCTAAATGGTATGTTTTTACCATTTGAGAGAGATCAGCTTTTGGTCCTACACAAATACATTTTATTTGTGGATTCTTATCTTTTATTAATGCTATAGCTTTGAAGAGTAGTTCCATTCTCTTAATAGGGCGGTTGCGCCCTACTGTGAGTAAAACAAAGTCGTTTGGTTTTAGATTATAGCGGCTTCGTATATCTTGCAAGGGAATGGCTCCAATTTCTTGGTGTTGAATACCGTTGGGTATGACGCTAATTTTTTCTTCTGTTCCGCCTCGTGCTAATATCATTTGTTTATTTATGTTGCTGATTGCTATGATTTTGTCAGCATGTTGAATGACATTATTTATTTTGGAGGCAATTTTTGGGTTGAGGCTAGCTCCATAGTTAATTTCAGGAACTATTTGAACATCTGATCCATGTGATTGTACTATGACTGGTAAGTTGAATTTTTTGCCGATTTCTATCGCTGTGGCTCCGCCGCCATGAAACATTAACCCATGTAGAATATTAATTCTTTCTTTTTTAATCATTTTTTCAATATTTTTCCAATTGAGCATTGGTGTTAATATTGAAAAAGATTTGCTTCTATAAACTTTGTAAGGGTAATGATAATTTTTTGGAATTTCTGGCATAGTGCTGCACGAAATGGTGGCACTGATATCTCGTAATTTATTTAAAGATTGAGCAAGATTGTGAGTAGCAATTTCCATTCCGCCTAAACGGGGGAAATGGTTTTCAGTTATTATGCCTACGCGGATTGGTTTGTTCATATAAATTTGTTTCCTAATGGCATCTTTTTAACTAAAATTCGTTCTTCCTGCGTTAGGAATTTTATTCTTAGTGTTATATATATTATTGCACCTAAAAGAATTTGTATGCATATTGTTTGTAAAATATTTGATACTATTAGTATAGAATATCCAAAAGTTATGGCAAACATAATACTAGCGATTATGAAAGTTCTACTAGTTGCTGTTATGAAAAGCTTTTTATCTGCGACTGTGTTTTGGGCTGCTATTATTGTTAAGATAAAGCTAATTAAGGATGCAATTATGTAAGCTATGATTAATCCTATGACATTAAAGAAATATATTCCTAAAATCAGTAAAGGAAAGCTGGCTAGTGTTTCAATAACAGTTATTCTAAAACCCGTTGAAGCTCCTCCTGTAGCTAGTATGATTGAGAGTAATAAATGTTCCATTCCTTTTAATAAACCAACGAAAGCTAGGAAGGTCAAAAATAATCCAGCTTGTTGCCATTGTTCTCCATATATTATCAGTACTAAATTATTAGATATAGCAGCTAAACCTAGCATCAGTGGTATGAATATTATTCCAAGAGTGAAAAGGCTAATGAAAAATGTATTTTTTAAATTAGTTATGTTATTTTGTATTTGAGAAAAAGTAGGTGTAAGTACAGTAGTCAGAATGCTTTGAATTTTTTGAGCTGGTACAATAGCTAAGTTATAAGCAATATTGAAATATCCTAGCATTTCTACGCCAATAAATTTTCCAATAATAATTGCTGCTAGGTTTTGAGAAAAATAATGAAATATCTTCGATCCTAGCATGTATAATCCAAAATTAAATAATTTTTTCATTCCAGTAAATTGAGGTTTTACTGGTATCCATTTTGCTATAATCCAAATTCCACTGGTAAATATTATTGCTTGAGTCATTTGTCTGAAAACTAGTGACCATATTCCATATCCTTTGAATGCCATGATAATTCCAATTATATTGCCTATAATCATGGAAAGCATTTCAAGTATAGAGGTGCCGCCAAATTGCATATTTTTTTGTAAAATTATTTGGGGGAAAGCAAAACTATTTATTAGTACTATCCATGTTAAAATATGAATTAAATCAATTAGTTTACTTTGGTTGAAAAAGTTGGCAGCTAGTGGTGCTGCTAGGTAACAAAATAGTGATATGAAGCAGGCTATGCAGATTTGTATCAGGAAGATTGCTGAGATTTGTGCTTGAGTTATGTCTTGACTTTGAATTATGGCGGTTCCAAATCCAATTTGAGTCATCATTTTTACAAATCGAATAAATAGCAATGCCATTACTACTAACCCAAAGTCTGCTGGTGTTAGTAGTCTGGCTAGGATTGCAGTAAATACTATTTGTAGTATTAGGTTGCTAATATCTACTGTTGAACGCCAAGCTATTCCTTTAATGACACTTTGTTTTAGATTTTTCACTCTATTATTTTTTGTTGTAATTAGTAATAGGGTGATATTAGGCAAATATTATTCCTTTATGTTTAAAC
>JADGEA010000489.1 GCA_016744615.1 Flavobacteriaceae bacterium | reverse complement strand
CACTCTTTGGTACACGTTGTCTCAAGGTAGTTTTGTCGAAGCAATAATCTCCATAAATTTCAGGTACACTTTTAGTTTCATTAATAATTTTTTCCATTTGGACCTCCTAAGTTGTTTGAATGTTCATTGTGATTAATTTATAAAAAAACCAAGACATGTTTTAAGTAAAGTGAAAAACAAGCCTCGGACGATAGCGGCATAAATTCACTTATAGTGGTTAATTTGTGGTAAACCCTAGAAACTCCCAACCATATTATGGGGATATATAAGTTTTATATAAATTTTAAAAAAGGGGGACAGTGACCTGAAGTCACTATCCCCTATAAGAAACTATTTTCAGTTTTTTAGATACTAAGCCCATCTTTGAAGTGAAGCTAAATATTACAATGTCTAATTTATCAATTTTTTTTAAAACCATTTGCTTACCTCCAAATTTTTATGTGTACCAAGTATTTAGAGCATTATAACAAATTTTTAGGAAAGAAGCAATTCTTTTTTGTAAACATGATCGAGTTGGGGTATACTCCTAATGTACAACAAACTTAACAAACAAAGGGGTTAGCTATGAAATATGAGGAAGAAAAAAATAAAATAGAATTTGATGTTCATATTTTTCACGAAGGGAACCATTTTGAGTCACATCATCTATTAGGTGCACACATAAATGAATGTGGAGTATCTTTTAGAGTTTGGGCTCCCAATGCTAAATGTCTTTCAGTAGTAGGAGATTTTAATAATTGGGATCATGATAGTCACAGGATGAAAAAAATTAATGATTTTTGGTTTCTTCAAATTGATGGGATAAAAAAAGGTGATAAATATAAATATGTTGTTGAAACATGGAGGGGTGAAAAACTTGTAAAATCAGATCCATATGCACTGTATTCAGAATTAAGACCAAATACAGCTTCAATAGTATGGGATTTAGAAAACTATTCTTGGAATGACCAAGGATGGCAAGAGGATAAAAAATCCTATCAACCGTATAAAAATCCAATGAATATCTATGAAGTTCATTTGGGATCATGGAAAAAACCTCAAGGGAGGGAAAATTTTCAAACCTATAGAGAGTTAGCAGAGGAACTGCCTAAATATGTTTCTGAAATGGGATATACCCATGTAGAGTTGATGCCTATAGCCGAGTATCCACTGGATGATTCTTGGGGATACCAGGGGACGGGATATTTTTCAGTAACCAGCAGGCATGGGATACCGGAAGATTTTAAATATTTAATAGATGAATTACATAGATACGGAATAGGAGTTATTTTAGATTGGGTGCCGGGACATTTTTGTAAAGATGCCCATGGGTTGTATAGATTTGATGGTACTCCAACATATGAGTATAGCAAT
>JADGEA010000037.1 GCA_016744615.1 Flavobacteriaceae bacterium | reverse complement strand
CATTTTCTTTGTATACTCTGGCATGTCATCTCTACCAAAAGTAGTTTTGTAGAACAATTCCCCATCTGTTTGGGCTTGAAATTCTTCAGAAGAAAAATCACCCAAATCACCTTCCACTTCATCTGCTTTGGTACCATCACCATAACCTTCTTTACCATGACAGGATTTACAATGTTTGCTGTAAAGTGATTTACCAATTTTTAGATCCACTTTTGGATCTGTTGGATTTTTCATATTTACATATTTATCTGGCACTTTCCATTCATCCTGAGTAAAAGGATTAAAAGAAAATAGCAAGAAAGATAATACTCCGATAAATGTCAAAAATTTAAATGTTTTCATGAGGTTGTAATTCTTATTGTTATGTCCATAATTTTTGCAGCTTACCTTAGGAAACCAGATTTTTTTCATCAAAAACAAAAATCGTAAGTTCATACAAATAATTTAGTATTATTACTTGATTGTTGAATTTAGAGCAAATTACTGAATTGGATAAAATCAGAACTAAAACATCTTAAAAAAAGATTTACCAACAATAGGTAAAAAAATAGCTAAATCAGTAATAAATTCAATGGTTATTGACCTCTCCCATTTCATGATAATCCGATCATAAATTGATACATAATAATCTGTTTATCATATAATTACATGATAACAAGAAAAATATTTGAAATAAACCAATAAATGATGGAAATTGATGGGTTAGTTAATTTATCGATTGTCCAAAAAGTAACATTAAACTTGTTGAAAAGGGGCAAATCAAAGAAAATTAGTATCAAAGCTAAACGGCTAAAAGTCGCTTGGGATAATGATTTCCTTATCAAAATAATCGGTATTTAAAAATCTCTTACGTTGACCCTGCCAATCAATACTAAAACGTATTGTCAATTAAGAATTTTTTACTTTATTTACACATTGTAATTTACATATTAACATCTTTGTAGTTGAGCAACAAATATTTTTCTTTACCTAAATTATTTTATGAATTCAAAAGATTTAAAAATCCTTGAGAAACTTAAAGCTGGAAACCCTTCTGGCTACAAAGAATTGTTTGATCTTTATTATATGCCATTATGCATTTATTCTCTAAAATATTGTGATTCATTTACATTGGCTGAAGACATAGTTCAAAACTTATTTATCAAATTTTGGGATGAAAAGATATATATGAAACTTGATGGAGCTATCGGTCCTTATCTTTTTAAATCAGTAAAAAATAATACTCTACAGGTCATAAAGAAAAAATCTAAATATTATTTCGTAGAAATTGAAGATCAAGTTAATAGATTATTGGAAGATGAAGTAGTAGATATGACAATTATTGAGGCAGACAGGGAAAAATTATACAAAGAAATAGAAGCTCTACCAATAAAATGTAAAGAAGTATTTAAAGCAATTGTATTAGATAATTTAAAATATAAGAAAGTTGCCTTAAAACTAGGTATTTCTGTAAATACAGTCAAAACACATTACTCAAGAGCCCTAAAACAATTGCGAAAATCTTTAGATACAATCATTATTTTACTTTTAGTTTAAAAAAATTAATTAAAAGTTGATTTTTTTGTCACCCATTCTTGACCTTTTGTTATACATATAATATAAGACAGATCATTAATGAATAAAATTAGTACATATACTTTAAATCTATTTTCAGCTTACACCTCTAATGAAATAACCGATCAGGAATTTCACGCATTAGAACAATGGATAAATGAAAGTTCTGAAAACAAACATGTTTTTTCAGAATATTTACATTTTTATAAGAAATCAAGAAGAATAGGGTTAATCGAAAATATTGATAAGGATAAAGCTTGGAATAATATATTATCACAATTAGAGAAACCACTTAAACGTATTTCAATTCATAAAAAAGAAACATTCAAAGTTAAATATATAAAATTGGCATCAGGTATTTTAAAATATGCTGCAGTTATAACTTTATTTTTAGGAATAGGGTATTTATACCAAAATGGTTATTTCACTAGTGTCCCAGCTATTATAATTCCAGAAGATAGCATTACCCTACAGTTAGAAAATGGTAATATCGAAATTATTGCAGAAGATGGCAAAACTAAAGTAGTCGATTCAAAAGGAAACATTGTAGGTACACAAAATGGGAATCAATTAATTTATGATAATAAAATTGAAAATGAAGCTTTAGTTTACAATACGCTAACAGTTCCTTATGGTAAACGTTTTGAAATTCAATTATCTGACGGAACCAATGTTCATTTAAATGCAGGAACATCATTAAAATATCCAGTAAAGTTTATAAAAGGTAAAAACCGACAAGTATTTTTAAAAGGAGAAGCCTATTTTTCTGTTACAAAAGATGTAAACCATCCCTTTATAGTCAATGCAGATGAAATTAATATAAGAGTTCTTGGCACAGGATTTAATGTGTCTTCCTACCCAGAGGATCAACACATCAATACGGTATTAATAGAAGGGGCCGTGAGTGTATATAATAAAGATGATTCTTATAATCCTAAAACAGCAACGATCTTAAACCCTGGTTTCATAGCATCATGGGAAAAAGGTAGTAATAAAACAAAGGTAGAAAAAGCAGATACCGAAATATATACGGCATGGATGAAAGGTAGTTTAATATTGAAGGAAGTTGCCTTTAATGACATCCTAAAAAAATTAGAACGTCAGTATGATGTAATATTTATAAATAATAATCAATCTCTAGAAAATAGATATTTTACAGCGAGATTTGATATTGAAGACATCCATCTTGTTATGGAAAATTTAAGTCAATATGCATCTTTTAGCTACGAGTTTAATGAAAACCAAATAATTATTAACCCTTAAATTAAAAAATTCATATGATAAAAAACTAATCAAGATTACAAAAACGAATCATTTTGTTTGAATTTATTTTTCAAGTTTAAAAATACTTGAAAAGTGACAAAAAAAATCGAAAAATGCTGGAACATTCTCCGATTTCATAAAGTGATTTAAAAAATGTTTAACCAAAATTAAATCAAACAAAAGTATGAAAAAATTCATTAATGGGGAATCACTATATCATTGCTTCCCAAAGATAAGTTTAAAAATGAAGCTTACTTCACTTTTTCTAATGGTGTTTCTATTTCAGATGAATGCAAATGATGTATTAAGTCAAAATAGAAAAATATCACTTAATATGGAGCAAGTAACTATTGAAAATGTTCTAAATAAAATAGAAAAGGAAACTGACTATAAGTTTTTATATGAAAACAATGTTTTTGATTTTGATAGAATTGTAAGTATTTCTGTAAAAAAAGAAAAGTTATCATCTGTACTCGAAATACTATTCAAAGATTTTAATGTTTCAATTATTTTTTTAGAGAAGCAAATTCATATCAAGACAGGTAGTACTACCTTATTACCAAAAGAAGAAAAAGTAATTAAAAAGAGTAATATTCAACAAAAGATAATTTCTGGTACAGTTTTAGACAACACAGGAGAACCTTTACCTGGTGCAAGTATTATTGAAAAAGGCACAACGAAAGGGACAACAACAGATTTTGATGGTAATTTTTCATTAACAATTACTGACCAAAATGCTATACTAGTTATTTCTTTTATTGGTTTTTTAACTCAGGAAGTACCAGTAAATGAGAAAACTACTTTGGTAATAACTTTACAAGAAGATGCTGCAAAGTTAGATGAAGTGATTGTTGTGGGATACGGTTCGCAAAAAAAAGTAAATCTTACTGGATCTGTAGTAAGTGTAAAAGGTTCTGACATTAATAAAAGACCAATTACTCAGGGTTCACAAGCTTTGCAAGGAGCAGCATCTGGTGTATACGTTAATACTAATTCAGGTGAACCGGGAAATGACAATGCGTCTATTACAATAAGGGGTGTTGGTACATTAAACAATTCTGAGCCACTGGTTTTAATTGATGGAATAGAAGGACCTTTAAATAGTATCAATCCAAATGATATTGAAACTATAAATGTATTAAAAGATGCAGCGTCAGCTTCTATTTATGGAACAAGAGCTGCAAATGGGGTTATATTAATTACAACTAAAAGAGGGGTAGTTGGTAAAACTACTGTGAATTACAGTACTTACTACGGTATTAGTTCTCCAACAGTTCTACCTAAGACTGTTACTGATACTAAATTGTATTTAGATACTTATGTTCAAGCAGCAGCTCGAACAGGAAGAAGTACTCCTTTTACACCAGCTTTAATTGATGAGATTGCTGCCCTAGGTTCTAAAGACTGGGTTGGTGATTTTATCAATACTGGAGTTGTGCAAAATCATGATTTAGCCATTTCTGGAGGTAATGAAAATGTTAGATACCGTTGGTCAACAAATTATTTAGATCAGGACGATTATTTAAAAGGAGATTATTATTTAAAGAGATTCAACACGCGATTAAATTTAGATTTTTCGATAAATGATAAAATTAATGCTGGAGTTTCTATGGCATTTGTAAATACTGATAACAGACAGGCACCTAAAGGAGATCCGAGTGGTAGTATAGGAAGTGGTACGGTTGATCCTTACGCTGGTAAAGGGAACTTTTTGTACCAAATACTTCTCGTTAACCCACCAAACCAGTTTGTTTATGATGAGTTTGGAAGATATGGTGGAACAGGTGGTGAGTCGTCAAGGTCACAACGAGATAATCCGCAGGCACTTATTGATACTCAGTGGATTGATATAGATGGAACCGAATTTCAGGGTAATGCCTATGTAGAATACGAACCTATAGAAGATCTTAAGATTAAATATACAGCGGCAATAAATTCTCAACAACAATCGTATCAATCGACACGCCTTGAATACGAACAATATGATAGGTTTGGTAATAGATCAGCCCTTCGTAATCCTGGAAGCTTATTGAGAACTCAAGAGTCTTCAATACAGAATATTACCAATTGGCTGCAAGCTACTTGGAAAAAATCAATAGGTAATCATAATTTTAATTTGTTGGCAGGGGTAAATCAAGAAACTTCAACAATTAGAAGAATTGCAACCTATGAAAAAGGGTTTGGATCAACAGTATTAGTTAGAGTAGGAAATGGAACGGAGAACGTGGATATTGCAAACTACAATGGTGAATGGGCGTTACAATCAATTTTTGGTAGAGTAAATTACAACTACAAAGACAAATACTTGTTAGAAGTAAATGTAAGACGCGATGGTTCTTCAAGATTTGGTTCTAAGAGTAGATGGGCGACTTTCCCAGGAGTATCGGCAGGATACGTGCTTTCAAATGAAGATTTTTGGAAGAGTGATTTTATTAGTCTTTTAAAGCTAAGAGCATCCTGGGGAAAACTAGGGGTACAGAGTTCTAATTATTATCCCTTTGCAGCAGAACTTACATCAGGAACTGATTATAATGGAGTCTCAGGATCTTCATTAACTAAATTAGGGAATCAAAACCTAGCATGGGAAGAGACTAAAGTAACAGATGTTGGAGTTGACGTTAAATTATTTGGAGGAAAAGTGTCTTTAGAAGCTGATTATTTTATCAAAGAAAGTAGCGGGATTTTAACAGATCTTCCGAATCCGCTTACATCAGGTATTTCTTCAAATATTACTGTTAATGCCGCATCTGTCGAAAATAAAGGATGGGATATGTCCTTACGAACAAATAACCAGATTGGTAAATTAAAAATCCGGACAGGATTAAATATAACGCATGTTAAGAATAAAGTCCTGCAAATTGACCCAAGTCTAACTGATGGTGATGATTTTTTACGGATTGGTTATGCTAGTTATTGGAAACGAGGTGAAGCAGCTGGTGCTATTATTGCTCATGAGTTTGGAGGTATTTTTCAGGTGGAAGATTTTAACCCTGATGGTACTTTAGTAAGTGGGCTAGACTATACCACTATAAGTTCTACAGCTCCTCGTGCTGGTGATATTAAGTACACAGATCCAAATGGAGATAATATCATAAATGATTTGGATCGTGTGGTTGTAGGAAATCAAAATCCCGAATGGTTATATGGTTTTAACTTTGATTTTGAGTATGAAGGATTTGATATGGGACTGTTTTTTCAGGGAGTAGGTGAGACTAATTCAATGGTTAACAGGTACACTGGAAATTTTGGACATTCGGGCTTACGTGAATATTGGCTGAACGGTTGGACAGAAGAAAATAGAAGTAATACTCAGCCAGCCGTATTTGTAGACAGAGATGGATTCAATGGAAGAACCATAGCAAGTGGAAGTGGCGGAGGTTTCGGTAATATGAACTCATTTTGGATGATTAACCAACAATATTTACGATTGAAAAATATTGTTATTGGGTATTCACTACCTGATAAAATATTAGAAAAATTATCAGTTGATCATTTAAGGCTATATGTGAGTGGACAAAATTTATGGACCAATTCGAAACTTGATGATCTTGATCCAGAGAGAAATGCAAATGTAAATCATTTTGGAGGAACAATGCCACAAACAAAAGGGGTTACAGTTGGAATGAATTTAACATTTTAAAAATAAAAACATGAAAGAATTAATAAAAAAATGCTTATTACTAATATTCATAGTGAATATTTCATGTGATGATAGTTTGGACTTAGAACCTGTAAATTCAACAACACCAGATATTTTTTATACCACTCCGGCAAATTTGGAATCGGGGTTGTACGGCGTTTATGATGCTTTGCAGTTAGAAGGTATGTTTGGTAATCAAGTATTACTAGAAGGAATGAGCGATAATTGTATAACAGATGTCAATTTCGCACCTGATCTTGGACCTTATGCTAACGGTGATAAATTTGATTCAGCTACAGAATTTAAATTATTATATCTAGATGCGTATGTTTTGATTCAAAGAGCCAATTTATTATTGGATTTCGCTGATGGAATAGATGGAGTAACACCTACCGATCTTGCAACGATTAAGGCAGAGGCAAGAGCTTTGAGAGCAATAGCATATATGAGGTTGGTTTATTTCTTCGGCGATGTTCCCTTTATAGACACTTTTGCGAGTAGAGAAGAAGTCTTACAATTAAGTAGAACCAGCCGAAGTACAGTTATTAGTTTTGTTTTGACTGAGTTAGAAAGTGCTGCGGCAGTTTTAAACACTACCGCTGCTGCTGCTGGTAGGTTAACCAAACAGGCAGTGTTGGGTTTACGTGCAAAAGTGATGCTATACGAAGCAAGAATGGGTAATGAAACATGGGCAAACGCTTCTACAGCGATTAATGCAGCCGTAAATGCGGCAGATGCGGGAGGTCATGGTTTAGTTGATACCAATAACCCTCTTAGCGATTATCAGTCATTGTTTACTGAAGCAAATGAAGGTAATTCTGAATTCATTTTTTCGGTAAGAAACAGTTCTACCGATACGGCAGAATCTTTCTTGGAAAATTATTCTTGGAGTGCAGGAAAGTTAAGACTGTACATACATCAAAATCTTGCTGATGCTTATGATTATGCAGATGGTACAGCTTATCTACCTACTGATGACACCTATGTTGGAAGAGACCCAAGGTTAAGTACAAATATTATGCATGAAGGGCTTACTTTTGATGGTTTGACTTATGACGGTACCGATGGCGGTGGTTTTGTTGGGGGCAACTCATTTTCAACTGCCACAAATCTTTTTATGTATAAGTTTAACACTACAGATTTTAATTCCAATTTTAATGAAGGAACATTGGATATACCTGTATTGCGTTATGCTGATTTATTATTGATGCAAGCAGAAGTATTAAATGAAACTGGAGGTAATGGCCATACTGCACTTAACCTAGTAAGAGATAGAGCAGGTTTACCTGCATTATTAGGGCTTTCTCAAAGTGATTTAAGAGATGAAATCATCCACGAGCGTAGATTAGAGTTGGCACTTGAAGGGCAGCGTTGGTTCGATTTAATTACACTTGGTATAGCTGACACGGTAATTAATGCTATTGTAGAAGAAAATACAACTGTAAATAGAGGATTTACTGTCGGTAGAAGTGAACTATTACCTATACCAGAAACAGAAAGAGGTTTAAACCCGAATTTGACACAAAATCAGGGTTATTAAATAAAATATTTGAGTTAGTTATTGAAGAGGAGGGAAGAATATATTATTCCTCCTCTTTTAGAAGCAAACCTTAATCTGGAACAGAATCCAGTATATTAAGATTAATTTTGAGTTAGTTTTTTAAATATGGGGCTAATACTTCAAGCCCTATATTTTTCATACCATTAATTTATAAAAAAACATATCCTTATAATAAAATAGGTAAGGTATTTCTATCTTTTTATTTATCACAAACTATGATGAACACACGGTATTTCATACTGTTATTAATTGCTCTTTATTCTTGTGATGAAAATCATAAAAAGAAACTAGCAAATTCTTTTCAATACGGCGTTGCCTCTGGCGACCCTAAAATGGATGGTGTCCTATTATGGACACATATTTCGGTAAAAGACTCTACTAGAATAGTTGATATAAAATTGGAAATAGCCACAGATAGTCTTTTTAAAAATGTGATACAATCAGAGAGCACTAAAGCATTTTCAAAAAACGACCATTGTGTAAAAGTATGGATTGATGATTTACTCCCTGATACTAACTATTATTATTATTATCGTTTTAAAAACAAAAATGAAACATCAGTAATTGGTCGTACCCAAACACTTCCTAAAGAAGTTGATACAGTACGGTTAGCCATAGTCAATTGCAGTAAATACGAAGGTGTTTTTTTTA
The DNA here is from genome assembly GCA_016744615.1 of Flavobacteriaceae bacterium. Taxonomy (GTDB): domain Bacteria; phylum Bacteroidota; class Bacteroidia; order Flavobacteriales; family Flavobacteriaceae; genus Lutimonas. The sequence continues at coordinate 18,000 of JADGEA010000037.1, read as the reverse complement.
ACGTATATGATGCCATAAGTAAAATGGATGGACTTAATGCCGTAGTACACCTTGGTGACTACATTTATGAGGATGGAGGTGGACAAGGTGCTTATATTCCTATCATAAAAAAACAAGAAGAAGGCATCAACTATTTCCAGGAGGTACTTATGGTTCAATCTTTGTAAAAGCGATTAAAGGACCACAACCTTGGACAAGTATTATGCCTACAGGAGGTGTGTCACCAACAAAAGAAAACTTAAAAAAATGGTTTGAAGCGGGAGTAACTTGTGTCGGAATGGGGTCTAAATTGATTTCAAAAGAAATTATTCAAAATCAATATTTTGATAAACTAGAACAAATAGTTAAAGATACATTACAAATTATAAAATTAATAAAATCATGAAAGAAATAGTTAGCATTTTAGGAGCATTGCTTTTCTTTTTTTGTGGCTATGCCCAAGAAATAGATACCACACATTTTTCAAAAAAGTACTATCACCGTAAAAGTGCGTATGAGCAAATACCTAACCGAAAAGGAGAAATCGTTTTTTTGGGTAACAGTATTACCGAACAAGGTACATGGCGAGAATTATTTCAGAATAATCATATTGTTAATCGTGGGATTGGTGGAGATACAACAGACGGAGTATTATATCGACTAGATGAAGTTACAACATCGCATCCGGATAAGATTTTTTTACTAATTGGTACAAATGATTTACGCAATGAAAAAACTCCCGAATATATTACACAAAGAATAACCCAAATTACAGAAAAGATAAAAAAAGACAGTCCAAATACAGAATTGTATCTCCAAAGCGTATTCCCCACCTATAATAGATCTGAACGCCCAATTTTTTCAATTAAGGAAATTAACAAAGGAATTCAAAAATTAGCAGATAATCACAACGTAATCTTTATCAACCTCTTTTCCCATTTTTCAAACCCTGATGATAACGAGCAGTTGTACCGTGAGTTTTCATTAGATGGACTTCATTTGAATGGAAAAGGATATTTGAAATGGAAAACATTGATAGAGAATTATGTTAATGAGAGTAATAATAAGTTAAATAAGACGATTCGTTTATTACACAAGCCAACTAATGATTATATTTTGGTAACTGCCCACAGAGGGGATTGGCGAAACTCTCCTGAAAATAGTCTTCAATCTATTAAAAACTGTATCGAAATAGGAGTGGATATTGTTGAAGTGGATTTGCAAATGACAAAGGATAGTATCATCGTATTGATGCACGATAATACTATTGATCGTACAACTACCGGAACAGGAAAGGTAAAAGATCATACATATAAAGAGTTGCAAACATTATTTTTAAAAAATGTTCTAGGATTTGATACTAAATATAAAATACCTTCATTAAAACAAGCATTAAAAGTAGCCAAAGGAAAAATAGTGTTGGACTTGGATATAAAAAAAACAATGCCTTTTGAAAAAGTAGCTACAATCTTAAGAGAAACAAATACAATTTCACAAACTATTGTGCGATCCTATAGTAGTTATGAAGAAGCACGAAATTATTATGGGAGTATTTTGGATACAATAATCTACATCCCTGGAATAAGTAAAAAATTGGACTATCAAAATTATTTTTCGAATTGGGAGAGCACACTTAACCCAACCTACTATGCACCTAAATTTGAAACGGACACTGAGCCCTTAGTATCTTTTCTGAAAACCATAAGTAATTCTAGAAATGGAATTTGGGTGCATAGCATAAGTTTAGATGACGCAAGCCGAACAGGAAATCATGATGACAATTTAGCAGTTACAAATCCAGATGCAGCATGGGGATGGCTTATAGAAAAAGGTGTCGATGTCATACAGACGGATCGGCCCCTTCTTTTATTAGAATATTTAAGAAGTCGAAACCTTCACGATTAGTTTAAATTTTGTGACTTACAAAACGAATATGTAAGATATCTATGAATTCGTTAAAAAAAATAGATTTAGGTGTTGTTGTTGATCCTATTGTAGATAGACCAATTTTTATATGTGAAAATGGCTCTATGTTTCATCAAGAATATACTTTGATTGCTTGTGCTGATTGTGTGCTGAGTAAAACCAAAGGGAATACTGTTTCATATTTATCATCATACAGTACAAAGATATTAATGAAAAGTATAATTATCAAGCGAGTGCAGCAGGGCAAACGCATTAAAAACAATCAATTTGTTTAAATTAACAAAAGTTTCTTAAAATATTAAATATCAATGAATTAAATTAGGTTGTTTGTTTAAAAAATTGTATATTATATTGATAATCAATATTTTATATGACATGAGGACAACAAACAAATTAAAGACCATATTTGGTCAAATACCCGATTTTAGACGCTCACACAGGAAAGCTTATGAGTTAGAAAGCATCCTTCTCATTGGCATAATTTCGGTCATTTGTGGAGCAGATAGTTGGAACGAAATGGAAAATTATGCACAATCTAAAGAATAATTTCTGCGTTCGTTCCTTGATTTACCTAACGGAATACCATCTCACGATACATTTAATCGTGTTTTTTCAAATATTGATAGTGAACAATTTGAAACCTGCTTTATAGAATGGGTAAGTACTCTAGCACAATTACAGCCTAGAGAAGTTGTTGCTATTGATGGTAAAACAATAAGAGGAGCAAAAGCAAACGGTAAAAAATCTCCTGTACATATGGTTAGTGCTTGGGCAAATGAAAATAATCTTGTTTTAGGGCAAATTAAAGTATCAGAAAAGTCTAATGAGATTACTGCAATACCAAAATTATTAGAGGTTCTGGCTTTGAAAGATACGATTGTAACTATTGACGCCATGGGATGCCAAACTAATATTGCAACAAAAATCATTGCAAAAGATGCCGATTATATATTAGCTGTAAAAGGTAATCAAGAACAATTATATCAAGATATTAAGGATGAGTTTAGATTTGGTGAAAAGATAAGTACTAACCTTGTAGAGAGTTTAGATCACGGAAGAATTGAAACAAGAAAATGCAGTATTATTACAGGTTTTCAATTTATCGAAAATAGTAACAAATGGGAGAATTTAAAAACGGTTGTAAGAATAGAAAGCATCCGTGAATTTAAAAACTCAGAAAAGCCTACAGAAAAAGTAGTAAGGTACTATATTTCAAGTTTAAAGGCAGAAGCTATAGATTTTCAAAAAGCAATACGTTCACATTGGAGTATTGAAAATAAACTACATTGGACACTTGATGCAGCTTTCTCTGAAGATGCTTCAAGGAAAAGAACAAAAAATGCTAGTCAAAACTTTTCAATACTTAATAAAATAGCACTCAATCTATTGAAAAATGAAAAAACAAGTAAAATAGGCGTTAAAAGTAGACGAATGAAAGCAGGTTGGGATAATCACTACCTCATTAAAGTATTAAATCTAATGAAAGTTTAATGCGTTTGCCCTGCTTATAGGAAGTTTTATGATTGATCTCGGGCGCAACCAGTAATTTAATTTTTTTATACTCCTCCACAAAAGCTCCGGAACAAATAAAAGCAAAATCCACTTCACCATTTTCTAAAAGGATGTTTACTTCTTCATAAGTTTTTTTTTGTTTGATATAAATAGGATAACCAACTTTATTAGAAATATACTCAATTAATTCACTATAATGCTTATATGTTTCTTTGGGTGATGTCATTGACGCTATTGCAATATAAATAGCTTTGGTCTTATTTATATCTTTATTGTTATTTTGACTATCAATGGAATTATCATCAAAATCGATTACAGTTCTCTTACTCTTGGAATTGTTGCAAGAGAGACCTAAAACAAGTACGGTTATTAATAGCAATATATTTTTAATCATGTAGTAAAATTTTGAAAAACTAAAGGTATATAATTATTTGATAAACTTAACTTTTTATTATTAGATCAAATATAGTTGATATCGTGTAAAAAAGTAGAAGTATACAGGCTTAGAATTAATTCTTGTTCGTCAGTACCAAACTTTGTAGTCGGTATTTGCTCATTATTCAATCGTAAATAATCTTCAGTCCTAGTTTCACAACTAGCAACCTTGCAGCTTACTAATGGCTCAAGGCGTACCCTTCATATGGACTTGCACCCTCTAGATTAATTACTTCCTTTTAGTAAGCATAAAAACACCTATGCTGGGCACACACAATGTGTATACATCATTGAATATCCACCTCTTGCAGACACAGATTAGATATAATCAACGCGATAATAACTTCGCAAAAGCCGTACCAATAAATGTATTATACACTGAAACGTTGGCAAACATTAAATTATCTAAATCTTTACTATCAATTGGTTGTAGAATTCAACATCATTTGTAGTACCCGAATATATTTTTTATATAAATATTATTCAATAAAATTCGTGACTAATATCACAACAATATCATTATCATTTATAATTCCAAAGCTTTCTTTTCATTACCATTCATCAAAAACTCACTTGGACTCTCCAAAGCTTCTTTAACGGCAACCAAAAACCCAACAGATTCCTTTCCATCAATGATACGATGATCATAAGACAAAGCAACATACATAATTGGTCTGATCACAACTTTTCCATTGATTACTACCGGACGTTCCACAATATTATGCATTCCTAAAATAGCACTTTGTGGTGGATTGATAATCGGAGTGGAAAGCATAGATCCAAATACTCCTCCATTGGTAATGGTAAAAGTTCCTCCTGTCATTTCATCTACAGAGATCTGTCCGTCACGAGCTCGAATTGCTAAACGTTTCACTTCACTTTCTACACCTTTAAAAGTAAGCTTATTGGCATTTCTAATTACAGGGACCATCAATCCTTTTGGGCCTGAGACTGCAATAGAAATATCAACAAAATCGTAGGAAATTTTATAATCTCCATCTATCATTGAATTCACATCAGGAAACAATTTCAAAGCACGAACAACAGCCAAGGTAAAGAAACTCATAAAACCTAACCCAACATCATGTTTTATTTTAAACTCTTCTTTATATTTTTTTCTAAGATCAAAAATTGGCTGCATATCTACCTCATTAAAAGTAGTTAACATCGCAGTTTCATTTTTTACAGTAACCAGTCGTTGTGCTACTTTTCTACGTAACATGGAAAGTTTTTTTCGCTCACTTTTGCGATCTTCATCATTTAAACTTTTCCCCATAGAAGGAACAGCCTTTACAGCATCTTCTTTTGTAATTCTGCCATCTTTTCCAGTTCCTATAACCTCTTTTACATCAATTCCCTTTTCATCTAATATTTTTTTTGCACTAGGTGAAGGAACGCCATTTGCATAAGTTTTTTTCTTATCTATAGATGTTGTATCCTCAACCAAATTTTCTTCTTTTATTTCTTCTGACTTCTGACTTTTGACTTCTGACTTATCTCCACTCACATCAATCAAACATATCACTGCTCCAACTGCAACAGCATCACCTTCTTCCGCTTTAAGTGTAATTATTCCACTTTCTTCTGCAGGCAATTCTAAGGTAGCTTTATCAGAATCCACTTCAGCAATTGGTTGATCCTTTTCCACATAATCGCCATCTGCAACCAACCAACTTGCAATTTCAACTTCGGTAATTGATTCCCCCGGAGAGGGTACTTTCATTTCTAAAATCATTTTTTATCTGTTTTACGCTCAAAATCAATCGAGACAATACTTTTTACTTTAAATATCAAACACACTTTCAATCACTCTAGCTTGTCTGCGTTTAAATCTTGCGCTTGAACCAGCTGCAGGAACTGAATAATACTTTCTTGACCTAACTTGTAACTGCTTTAATTCAAATCTTTGAAGCATAAAACTCCATGCCCCCATATTTCGGGGCTCTTCCTGAGCCCAAACATAACCTTCTACATTTGGATATCTCTCAATAACCTGACTTATTTTATCTTTATGCAATGGAAAAAGCTGCTCAATTCTAATCAAAGCAACATCATTTCTGTTATTTTTATCTCTTTCAGCCAATAATTCATAATAGAATTTTCCGCTACAAAAAACCAGTCTTTTCACTAAATTAGGCGGAACATGATCATCTATAACTTCCTGAAACTCTCCATCAGTAAATTCTTTAAGTGAAGATACAGCCAAAGGATGACGCAACAAACTTTTGGGTGTGAAAACAATCAATGGTTTTCTGAAATTTCGTTTCATCTGACGACGCAACAAGTGAAAAAAGTTTGCTGGAGTTGTACAATTAGCAACTGTCATATTATCATTTGCACAGAGTTGTAAATATCTCTCAATTCTTGCCGAAGAATGCTCTGATCCTTGTCCTTCATAACCATGCGGTAATAAGATTACAATTCCGTTTTGCTGCTTCCATTTGTCTTCTGCTGCCGAAATATACTGGTCAAACATGATCTGAGCTCCATTACCAAAATCACCAAACTGTGCCTCCCAAATAGTAAGCGTATTTGGTGCTGCCATTGCATAACCGTAATCAAATCCCAATACACCATATTCAGATAAAGAGGAGTTATAAATAAACATTTTACCCTTATTCTTACTATTTGTATTTAAAAGATTAATCCTCTTTTCGGATAATTCATCTCTTAAAACGGCATGTCTATGTGAAAATGTACCCCTCTCTACATCCTGACCTGAAAATCTCACATTATAACCTTCTTCTAATAAGCTCCCAAAGGCAAATATCTCACCCATACTCCAATCTAGCTTATCTTTTTCAAAGATCATTCTACCTCTTTCCAGCAAAATTCTTTCTGCTTTTCTTAAAAATTTAACTCCTTGTGGTACTGTAGATACAATTCTGGCAATATTTTCCAGATTCTTTTTAGGGTATTTTGTTCCAACACTCAGCAGCATTCCGTCAATATCCTGATGCATAAAACCATGCCATACATTACCCATAAAAGGTCTTACTCTTGATGCGGTATCTTCCTTTGATTTTGCATATTCTTTTTCTAAAAGCAGCTTATACTCTTTTTCAATTTCTTTTATATAACCTTCAGGTATAACTCCTTCTGACTCCAACTTAGCTGCATAAATATCTCTTGGATTTGGTTGTTTTGCAATTGCTTTATATAAATTTGGCTGCGTAAACCTTGGTTCGTCGCCCTCATTATGACCATATTTTCTATAACCAAGCAGGTCAATGAAAATATCGCGCTTAAATTTCATTCTAAAATCCAGAGCCATTAAAACTGCATGAGTTACCGCTTCAACATCATCTGCATTTACATGAAGCACAGGTGATAAGGTAACCTTAGCAACATCAGTACAATAGGTACTTGAACGAGCATCCAAATAATTAGTGGTAAAACCAATTTGATTATTTACAACAATATGGATAGTTCCACCAGTTGAATAACCTTTTAATTTACTCATTTGAATCACTTCAAAAACAACGCCTTGGCCGGCAATAGCAGCATCTCCATGTACTATGATCGGCAATATTTTTGAAGTTTCTCCTTTATATTCATCTTCAATTTTAGCTCTTGAAATACCTTCCGCAACCGGACCAACTGTTTCCAGATGAGAAGGATTTGGAACCAAATTCATGGTTATTTGTTTATTATTCTTTAACGTTTTAGTAATGGTTGAGCCCAAATGATACTTAACATCACCGTCAAAATCATCTTCATCATAATCTTTTCCTTCAAATTCGTTAAACAGCTCACGAATAGGTTTACGAAAAATATTCACCAAAGTATTCAACCTTCCCCGGTGAGACATTCCCAACACATATTCATCTGTATCGTATTCAATAGCACCAGTTCTTACAATTGCACCAATAGCAGGAATCAAAGTTTCTCCTCCTTCCAAAGAAAAACGTTTTTGTCCAACATACTTTGTTTGCAAAAACTGTTCAAAAGTTACAGCCTGATTCAATTTTGAAAGAATATACTTTTTCGTATCAGAATCATATTTTGGATGATTATCATTTTCATTTAGTTTTTCCTGCCACCATTGTATCTCTTCCGGTTTTCGGATATACATATACTCAACTCCTATAGAATCACAATAAATTTTTTCTAAATGGAAAATAATTTCTTCAAGTGTTTTGGGTTCCAGACCGATTATACTTCCAGCATTAAAAACAGTTTTCAAATCCTCTTTTTGTAAGCCAAAATTCTCAATAGCTAAAGTAGGCTCGTAGGTTCTTCTATTTCTAACCGGATTAGTTTTGGTGAATAAATGTCCACGAGTTCTATAGCTATTAATCAAGTCAATTACCTTGAATTCTTTTAAAACGTGCTGCGGAATCTGTTCTTCCTCCTCGCTTTCACTGATGGAATAATCTAAATTTGCCAGATCATAGCCTTGAAAAAAACTTCTCCAACTAGGTTCAACAGCATCTGGTTCTTTCAAATATTGCTCATATAACTCAGCAATTTGTTCGGTATGAATTGTATTTAAAAATGAAAATCTGTCCATTTATTGTTTTATTTCTTAATCTTACTAGAAATGAAAGACAAAAATAAGTTGTTTTGTTAGATTAACTATATAAAACATGACTTTTGTCATAAAATTATGAAATCATCATAAAGAAAATATTTTACTTCATTGTTTGATCATTTAAAAACTCACTGTTTATATCTATCTTAGCAATAACAAACTATATCCATCTATTATACAATATGTCATTAAACAGAATCTCTATGCACAACTTTTTACTTAAAATTGCATCTCTATTCCTATTCTTACTCATCCTAAACTCATGTAAAAAAGAAATTTCGAAAATAGATATCCGTCCAAATATTCTTTTTATCATGTCTGATGATCATACTTCCCAGGCATGGGGAATTTATGGAGGAGTGTTAAAAGATTATGTTCACAATCCAAATATTTCAAAACTTGCTGATGAAGGAATTGTTTTGAACAACGCTTTTTGCACCAACTCTATTTGTGTTCCCAGTAGAGCTGCAATTCTTACCGGACAGTACAGCAATAAAAATGGCGTTTATACACTTAATGATGCTCTTGAATCGGATAGCTTAAACATCGCAAAAATTTTAAAAGATAATGGCTATCAAACCGCCATTATCGGCAAATGGCACTTAAAAAAGAAGCCAAGCGGATTTGATTATTTTAATATTTTACACGATCAGGGAAGATACTGGGATCCAATATTACGTACATCAGATAATTTTGATAAACCACCTGTTGAATGGGATATTCATAAAGGATTTTCTGCTGATGTGATCACAGACCTGTCTATCAAATGGCTAGACACTATTGACAGATCAAAGCCATTTATGCTGATGACTCATTTTAAGGCAACGCATGAACCGTTTGATTTTCCGGGAAGATTTAAAGATCTATATAAAGATCAAATAATCCCTGAACCTGAAAATCTATATGATTTTTCTCCTGAGACAACAGGAAGAAGTTTTACTGGACAAAAACTAGAAAATCTGGCATGGAGATGGGAACAAGCTTCAGCTGATCCGGATAAATGGTGGTGTAAATATCCTGAATTACCATTTTTAACCAAGGGAATGGACAGCATCACAACAAGAAAAGACACGTATCAAAAACTGGTAAAAGATTTTATGCGTTCCGGAGCCGCAATTGATGATAATATAGGGAAATTACTAGATTATTTGGAAAAATCTGGACTGGCTGAAAACACAGTAGTTATATATACTGCTGATCAGGGATATTTTTTAGGTGAACATGGATTTTTTGATAAACGACTAATTTATGAAGAATCTTTACGAATGCCTTTTGTTATTAGATATCCTAAAGAGTTAAAAGGCGGAAAACGCATAGATGACATTATCTTAAATATTGATTTTGCATCCTTATTTGCTGATTATGCCAATGTTCAACTACCCTCCTCTTTTCAAGGAGAAAGTTTTAGGAAAAACCTAGAAGGAAACAGTCCGAAAAACTGGAGAAAATCTGCTTATTACAGATATTGGCAGCATCACCCTGTTCGTCCGGCTCATTTTGGTATTAGAAACGACAGATATAAATTAGCATATTTTTACGGGAAAGCATTAAACATGACTGGCAGCAGTAAAGAAAACACTGAACCAGCATGGGAATTCTATGATCTAAAAAAGGATCCTTATGAAAACCATAATGCATATAATGATATTGAATACCAAGATATTATCATTAAAATGAAAATTGAATTACAAAAACAGCGAGAATACTATGGTGATATAGATGGTAATTATCCTGAAATTCAGGAAGCTATAATTTCAAATTAATTTAACTCATCATCTGTTTTCAGAATTCCTTAAAAAAAAGCATAAACCAAAAAGTTCTCTTTTCAGTTTATGCTTCATAAATTAAAACAAATTCCGTTAAATACGAAATATCTTACTTAGCCCACCATAATTTGGTTTTTTGCTCATCTGGACCTTGAATTGCATTTGCTGCATCCGTATTACTACCATTGGTGTTATATGCACCACTACCATATCTCATTCTCTGAGGGTATACACCATTCAAAGTTCCTAACGAATAATAAAGTTGGTCTGAAACACCTACAGTAAGCTCTTTTGGATAACCCGTATCTCTAACAACTGCCCATGCCTCGAATCCATCTGTATAATCAGCAATCCATCTCTGGATAGCAATTTTTTCCAAATTCTCTTCCATAGATCCATCCAACTGTGCTATATCCTCATTTGCAAGAAATGTATCAATATCACCACTATCTACATCCCACATCATCATTGCCTGACGAATACCTTCTTGATAAAAAGTTTGCGCATCACCTGATCCAAACCCTTTTACAATAGCTTCTGCTTTTAATAAATTTCCCTCTGCTGCAGTCATCACAATTTCAGGTGAAATAGGATTACCTGCGTTTTTCTTATTGATTACAATATCAGCAGGAGAAGAGAATAACTCATATTTTATAGCAAATTGCATCTCTCCATTCAAACGAGTTGGCTGACCAACGTAATAATCATTCTCACGATCTATTTCAATAGAATACCAAGTCTTACCATTTTCTTCCTCTAACGTTTTAGTATACTCAACATCTGCATCATCTAGTTGAGATAAAATAAAATCAACATACAACTCAAAGTTATCTGCTCCAGAACCACTTCCTGGCTTAACAATTTCCACTTTCCAATCATTTTCTTCTTTTCCGCCTTCAATTGGTGCTGCATAAACAAATAATCTTGGATCATTATTATTTCTTAAATAATCAATCAAAGTTTTTCCAACATTCCATTTTGAACCCAATCCTCCAAAATTCCACCACACATCTCCGTAAGCAGCATTAGCCCATTGGTTGATCTCAATATCTTTCTCCATAAGTGCATTTTCATCACTATTCATTAAAACATCTGACAGCATTGCTTCATTGATTGCAGCATCGGCAAATCCAGCATCAGCAGCTCCCAGAGCTCTAAGTCCCAATCTAAGTTTTAAAGTATTGGCTAACTTTTTCCATTTTTGAAGATCTCCATTATAGAAAAGATCATTTTTAGTTAACAAATCAACTCCCTCACCCGTATTCGGATGATCTCCAATAATCTGCATTGCAGTATTCAATTCGTTAATTATTCCTTCGTAAATTACAGCCTGATTATCATACCCTGGTGTAATAATATCAGGATCTGATGCTTCTGAATAAGGGAGCATTCCAAAGGTATCTGTAAACATTTGATAATACAATCCTTTCATTATCAATCCGATAGCGAAATATCTTTCATTTTCAAGATCGCCACCCTCTTTTACAAAATTTAAATAGGAAGTCAACCCACCATTATAACCAGCCATCCATCCATAAGCTGCATCTGTATATCCAGATGTGTATGTATATCCCAAACCATCACTCCACCAACTTCCGTTATGACCAAAAGTAAATTGTCCAGCAAATCTATCAGCATGTATCAACTGAGCTCTCCAGTAAGGGTACCTATCTGGGGCGTATAATCTGATCTGAGTACTAGTAAGAAAATATTTAGCACTTACTTCGTCAGATGAAAATGCATTTGGTTTTTCATTGATTTCATCAAAATCAGAACAGGATGATGACATTAAGATCAACATCAAAACCATACTTATATTTTTTATTATATTTTTCATAATCTTATCTTTTAAAATTTAAGAGTGATATTTAATCCAAAACTACGGATTGTAGGAACATTATTCAATGATATTCCCTGACCTGCTAATGTAGTACCTAAATTGGCATCAGGATCAATATCATCTGCTGCTTTATAGAAGAAAAATAAATTTCTTCCTATCAACCCTATAGATGCACCATCAAAAACTGAACTTGATACAATACTACGAGGTAAATTATAGGTAAGAGCAAATTCTCTCAATCTTACATTTGTTTGATCATAAATGTAATGTTCGGCAATTCCTGTATAGGATCCCCAATACTGCTGACCAGTGATCAATTCCGTATTTGCTAACCCTGTTCCTTCATTAATAGCATCAACTACAACACCATCTTCTCGGTAAAGTAAACTCCTCTCTGAAACTCCAGATCCATCAAGACTAGCAGATGTCATAGAATATATCTCCCCACCAAACCTTGCATCAATAAGAAATCTTAATGATACATTTTTAAATGTAAAGCTGTTGTTTAATCCTGCTGTCCACTCTGGCTGAGAATTTCCAAGATATGACAAGTCAGATGATGCAAGAGGTCTACCCTCAGCATTTACCAACAAGTTACCATCGTCGTCTGTTTTCCAAGTTTTACCATAAATATCTCCTATACTTCCTCCTACTTCTGCTCTAATAGCCAAGTTACCGCTATTTGTACTATTCAAAGTAAATGAATCAAGACCATCAATCAATTCTACTAAAGTATTCTCATTTTTGGAAAAGTTTAAGGATACATCCCAACTGAAATTATCAGTTTGTACAGGAACACCTCCTACTAAAACCTCAATACCTTTATTTTCAACCTCTCCAACATTTTCTCTAAATTTTGAGTATCCTGTGGCAGATGCTACCGGTACATCAAAGATCATATCTTTGGTTGTAATCTTATATAAAGAAAAATCAAAATAAAGTCTGTTATGAAAAAATTTACCTTCCATACCAAATTCTGCTGAAGCCACACTTTCAGGTCTTAAATCTTCATTGAATTTAACACTTGGTGAACCTAAAGTGGTTAATCCAAGGTAGCCCTTTGAAGGAACACTAAAAGTTTGATAGATCTGATAAACACCAGTATCATTACCAACTTCAGCCCAACTTCCTCTAAATTTTAATAAATCCATAAAATTATGATCAGGATCTATAAATCTGTTTGCAAGCAAAGATAAACTTACAGACGGGTAAAAATAAGAGCGATTATCAGCTGCTAAGGTAGAAGACCAGTCATTTCTTCCTGTTACATCCAAATAAATAAAGTTATCATATGACAAACCTAATGAACCATATAATGAGTTCACCTTTTTAGTAGATACCGGACTATGCCAAGATTCCTGAATATTTGTATTTGCAAAGAAAGCTCTGGTAGGAATTTTAAATTCTTCACCTCTCATACCCATTGATTCGGACATTCGTGTTGATAAATTACCTCCTATCAACGCATTTAAATTCAATTTCTCTGTAAGATCTTTATTCGCTGTTAATACAAAGTCTGCATTAAATTCTGAATATTGCCTAGTTCCATAATTTACTCTACCATATCTTCTAAAATGATGTCCTACCTGTTGAACACTTTCTGTCCTTACATTGGTAACATCACCTCCAACTCTTACAAATGCAGTCAACCAATCAGTAAATTTATAATCTAGTTTTGCAAATCCAATAAATCTACCTCTTCGCTCATCATTAATATCATGATTTTGTATCCAATAAGGATTACCAGTTCTTCCTACACCTGAATAACTCAAAACATCATAATCATTTAATCCCGCTGAAGGATCATATAAAGCAGGATTATCTACCTGAAATCTTTTCAAATCATCATTGAGAACATTTCTAGGCATATAATAAACGTAATTTAAAACACCCTCTGAGCCCAGATTTACCCTGTTGTTAAGCTCTTGCGAAAAATAGGTTGCTTTTGTATCTAAGGTTAATTTATCACTAAGATCAATTGTTGATCTTAAGTTAAAGTTGTGACTATTCAACTCAGAACCCGGTAATATAGAAGTTGTTACGTTATTGGTATAAGAGAATCTTACATTATAATTCTCTCCTCCTTTGGCAATTGCAATTGAATTAATCGCCTGTAAAGATGTCTCAAAGAAATCCTTTACGTTATTATCTTGTGCAACATATGGTTTTTGCTCTCCTGTATAATAAAGCTGGCTAGATCCATCTAGACTTGAACCCCATGAAGAGCCACCAAGGTTATCTATATCATTGTAAGGCGCCCCATTGGTACCTTGGCCGTATTCATTTTGATAATCAGGAAGGAACATTGCATTACCCACTGTAACATTTGAGTTAAATGATATTCCAAGTCCTTCACCTCTTTTGCCTTTTTTTGTAGTTATAAGAATTACCCCATTCGCTGCCCTAGATCCATATAATGCAGCAGCATTTGGTCCTTTAAGAATTGACATAGATTCAATATCTTCTGCATTGACATCTGTGATACCACCTCCAGTAACTGAGCTACTATACACGCTACCTCCAGATTCTGACCCTGCAGCATTGATAGGAACACCATCAACTACAATCAAAGCCTGATTATTACCAGTGATTGAGTTGTTACCTCTAATCACAATTCTTGAACCCGAACCTAATCCTCCTGATTCATTAACCACTACCCCTGCAACTTTACCTACAAGTGATGTTGCTACGTTGGCAGTCTTTACTGTATTAATCTGATCTGATTGAAGTTCTGAAACTGCATAACCAAGAGCTTTTTTTTCTCTTGTTATACCTAAAGCTGTTACAACAACCTCATCAAGAGACTCTGCACTTTCAGTAAGAGTTACATTAATAACACTCCTGCCATCTATTGAAATTTCCTTGTTGGAATATCCAACAAAAGAAAATACTAAGACAGCATTCGAATCTTCCATTTCAATAAGGTAATTTCCATCAAAATCTGATGCAACACCAATTGAAGTTCCTTTAACAACTACACTCACGCCTGGTAAAGAGTTTCCATCCAATGCGTCGGTAATTGTTCCTGTTACTGTTGTTTGTGCGTACATAGATTGTAAACTAAGTAAACATGCAAAAAACAACAGTTTTAGTGAATTTTGGTTCATAAATAAATTTGTTTTTGAATTAATATGACGCAAATGTATGCAATTTCTGAGAAGATACTTTATACTTTTTCGACAAATGACAACTGAACATAGGTAGAAAGCACTATTTAATCACTTTTCACTCCCAACCAGAAATTTCCTTAATTTAGTTAAATTTCTATGTTAAGGTTTGTCTTTACGGATAATATCTTTTGATATCAAGAAAATAAGTTCTGTTTTAGTATTAATTCTGCTTGTTTTTGCTGCTTTACTCTCTTCGCCCCTTTGATTATATGATTCGTTGTCTTTATTCTTGCCAAGAATAATGAAAAATCAAAATATGCTCGGTCTTCCTCTATAATTGCATCGCTTTGGAAAATAATTTCAGGCAACCTATTGAATTAATATTATGAATATCAGATTATTAGTTGCATATTGTAAATTGACACTTGAAATGGGATCAGATCCAAATAAATACTGGGGTATAGGAAATTATCAATAACAAATAAAATAACAAGCTAAAAATAAAATTAATGAAACGATTACTATTTTTACTCATCATTGTAAGCTCCCTTTTGGCATGTAATTCCAATAAAAATAAAAAAAAGGATACTACATCAGATTTTTTAAAAGAAGAGATGAAAAATGATTCTACCCTTCAAATAATCAAGACCAAAGCCATAAATGTGGTGAAAAAAGGTTTTAATGCTGGTGATGGATATGCAGAAGTATGGATAAGAGATTATACCACTTTTATTGACCTAGCAGCAGAAGTTTACAGCAAAGATCTTCTAAAAGAAAACCTTCGTGTATTTTTTCGATTACAGGGAGAAGATGGTAATATCATTGATGGTTTTATCCCTAAAGAAAAAGCAAAACCAACCAAAAATGGTTATACTTTTATTTTTACAGATCTTGAAAAACAATATGCCGGACATAAGAACACAGTGGAAACCGACCAGGAAACTTCGCTGGTTCAGGCTGTATACAAATATGTCAAGAAAAATGAAGATCTTAGTTTTTTAAATGACAAAATCGGAGATAAAACAGTTGCTGCGAGGTTAGAATGGTCTATGGATTTTCTAATGAACAAACGCTTTGACAAAAAGCATGGTTTGATTTGGGGAGATACCACAGCAGACTGGGGAGATGTTCAACCCATTGGTGAATGGGGCGTTTTTTTAACCCATGATTCACATCTAGCCATTGACATTTATGACAACGCCATGTTTATCATTGCATTAGATAATTTAATAGAAATGGTCCCCACAACAAAACAAAAATGGCTACCAATCAGAGAATCCATTGCTAAAAATACTATGAAACATCTTTGGGATGAAAAGAATCAGAAATTTATTCCCCATATTTATTTAAATAATTCACCCTTTCCGGATGATTTTGATGAGAATCAGATCTATTACCATGGCGGAACCGCTGTAGCGATCCTGGCAGGTTTACTGAATAAAAAACAAATAAAATCCTCAATAGATAAGATGATTGATCATATGAAAAAATCTGGTGCAGGAAGTATTGGACTGACAATGTATCCTCCTTATCCGGAAGGAGCTTTTCAAAATAAAGGGATGTACCCATATGGCTATCAAAATGGTGGTGACTGGACTTGGTTTGGAGGGAGAATGATCCTCACTTTGGCAGAGAATGGATTTATGAAAGAAGCTTATGAACAGGCAAAACCCATGTTAGACAGGGTAATTAAAAATAATGGCTTTTTTGAATGGTATACTGTAAAAAATAAACCTAAAGGATCTGCAACTTTTAAAGGATCGGCAGGTGTGCTATACGATGTAATTCTTACCTTTGAAAAATATGCACAGTAATTTTAAGTATAGAAACTGATAGTCATAAAAATAAATTGATCATGAAAAAAAATATTGTTATCGGAGCTGATATTGGTGGTAGTCATATCACAAGCGCTGCGGTAGATCTAGACAACCTACAGATTGTAAAAGGCTCTTTATTCTCACACAAAGTTGACAATAAAGCTTTAAAAGGTGAAATTTTAAAATCATGGAGTGTAGCAATCAACCAATCCATCAAAAGTGTTGATTTAACAGGCTTGATAAAAATTGGATTTGCGATACCGGGACCTTTCCAATATAAAACAGGTGTAGCCATGTTTGAAACCAATGATAAATATGAAAATCTGTTTAAGGTTTCTGTTGCTAAAGAATTGCCTCAGTTTTTAAATGGTAAAGACCATAAACTCAGATTCCTGAATGATGCAACCTCTTTTGGGGTTGGAGTAGCTAAAATGGGCGAAGCAAAAGGGAGTAAAAAAATAATAGCCATTACTTTAGGAACTGGGTTCGGTTCTACTTTTATCAACAATGGCATTCCACAGGTAAATGCTATTGATGTACCTAAAGACGGCTGTTTATGGGACAAACCTTTTCAAAATGGTGTTGCTGATGAATATTTTTCTACACGTTGGTTTATTAAAACCTATAAGGAACTATCAGGTGAAGAAATAAAAGGCGTTAAAGAAATCTCTCAGGCAAAAAATGAATATGCAATGAAAACATTTGAAAAATTCAGTCAAAATCTGGCTGAGTTTATGAATCCTGTGATCAAAAATTACCAACCTGATCTAATCGTTCTTGGAGGGAATATATCAAATGCAAATAAATTGTTCCTACCTAAGGTAAAAGATCACCTAAAAAAAGAAGGGGCGGATGTTAGGTTTGGTATTTCTTCTTTAATGGAAGAAGCAGCAATCATTGGCAGTTCTCGCTTATTTGAACCTGAATTTTGGAATGAGGTGAAAAATGATCTTCCAGATCTTTAAAATTAACAATTATACCAGTTGTTGAACTAAATCCCTACCGGGATAGCTTATTTACCAAATATTTCTTAACATAATACTGAAACGGAATCTCAACATCCCGTTAGATTAATAATAAC
>JADGEA010000488.1 GCA_016744615.1 Flavobacteriaceae bacterium | reverse complement strand
AATTATTAAGAACTATAATAAAAATGCGGACTTTTATTGGTCTATGGTAAATTTTATGGTTAGGAGAGATGATGAAGGTAAAGTTATTGGATATAGAGCAGATAGAAAACCAACATCTAAAAATGTAATAGAAGCTATAACTCCTATTTACGAAAAATTATTATACCTCGAAGGAGTTACAGATTCAGATTTAGCTTTAAATTTCTTTCACGATTATTTTACTAGGAGGAATACAAATTATGATGGATTCATTGAAAATCTTATAAATCCTTTTAATAATTCTGCTACTCTCATTGCTGCCAAGAAACAAAGATTTACTAAAATAAGGAACCTTATAAAAAGGAAATAGATTAAAATTCTTTATATGTATTCAATCTTGTTATTTTGTGATAAGCTTTTTTATTTTATCTTTGACCAACTGGTCAGTCAAAAAAAGATAAAAAACAAGTGTCACCACGAACAGAAAAACAAAATTTAGAAATAAGAAAACAAAAGGAAGAGTTAATATTAACTACTGCCTTAGAATTGTTTTCCCAGTACGGATACTTAGGTACATCTATGCAGTCAATCTCAAAAGAGGCTGGAATATCAAAAGGCAATTTATATAATTATTTCGAGAGTAAAGAAGTATTGTTAGAAGCTATCTTGATTCAAGGACTAATACAGTTTACTGAATTGTTAGATTCATATCCCAAAGAATTAGTATCTGAAAATGATTTTGAGACAGCAATAAGAGGTAATGTAAGAGTTTTAAAATCCAACACCACATATTGGAAATTATATTTTAGTTTACTAACACAACCCCAAGCACAACCCCTGTTTCAAAAAATATTTAACCCATTTTTGGAAGAATACATGACAGTATTTGAGAGTTATTTCAGAAATAAAGGAGATGAAAAGCCACAAGTTACATCAATGCTATTAGGAAGTACACTAGACGGAGTTTTCTTAGGATATTTAATGATGGGGGAACAATATCCACTTGATGATGTATTGAATAATTTAATTGAAAAATTTAAGTAGAATGAAAAAAATAGGATTATTAGTTATTGTTTTTTTGTCAGTAATTTTTGCTAACAGTATTTATGCACAAGACAATTTATCAGCAAAAGAAATTATCATAAAAGCTGATGAATTAACTCGTGGTAAAACCAATGAGTCTACAATGAAAATGGAAATTATACGCCCTACATGGAAACGTACTGTAGCCATGAAAAGTTGGGGTAGAGGTATGGATTTTTCTATGACCTACATAACTTCACCAGCAAAAGATAAAGGTTCTGTTTTCATGAAACGAAAAACAGAAATGTGGAACTGGATGCCATCAATAAGTAGAATGATAAAAATTCCAGCATCT
>JADGEA010000244.1 GCA_016744615.1 Flavobacteriaceae bacterium | reverse complement strand
TGCTCCCAGCAAAAACTAATCGGGTCACCATCAGCATCATTACCCTGACCTTTTAATATATAAGGTGTAGATTTTGGAATGATGTAATCATTTCCAGCATTTACTGTAGGAATATGTAAATTACTTGATAAATTGGCAAGATTGGCACAAGTACCATTTCCACCTATAATATTTGACCATATTTCATCTATGGTAACGATATGAAAATATAAATCACTATGACTTTGTACATTTTGAGGCGAGCACAAACCTGCATATGCCATTAAGGTGGAACCACTTCCTGGTTCCACTGCGGTTTCATCTACTCTGTTTGCGCCTGAACAATTTCCTGCATCACCATTAAAAGTATGATTTGCACCCAATTGATGCCCCATTTCATGTGCAACAAAATCAAAATAGAATAAATCCCCTATCGGATTTAGGGAACCTGTTACACCTTTTGCTTTTGAAGCAGTACAAATGGAAGCTCTACTGGCAACTCCCCCACCTCCTGTGCTAAACACATGTCCGATATCGTAATTGGCAGTTCCAATCACATTATCACAAGTGTTTTGATTTTGAGTAAGCATGGCTTCGCCATCATCGTTAGTATAAGGATCAGTAGCTGCATCAAGATAGATCAAATTATCTGTATTAGCAACCAGTTGCATGGTAATTGCCAAATCATTTTCATATATGGCATTCACTCGTGTCATTGCTGTGGTCATCGCTGCCATAACAGCTGCTTTTTTTTCAGCATCTGTTCCGGAGCCTAATCCAGCACGATTGATATGAAACTCTGAATACTCACCTGTTGCCGCTAATGCTAAACGAAAGGTTCTCAATTTAAGATCGTTAGGAGCCTTCAATTTTAAACTAGATTTTTTAACCGAGCTTATATTATTCGCCAAACATTTAAACTTATTCCTTTCAAAATCTAGATCATCTCTTTTATAAACCCTGTAATACTCTTTATTATTTGGGACAGGATCAATGTATTTCACTTTACGGTCAGTACCAACGATCATTGCATGTAGACCCTGCTCATTGATACTAAACCGGACTTTTAAAGAAGGATCTTCAACAGCAACCCCAACATACGACCTGTTATTTGGATATTTTTTTGCAAGATCGGGATGCATAACCGGCATTTCTTTTACCAAAAAAGAAGTCATTTTACCATTTTCGTTAGGGAATTTTACGATCAGATCAGAATTTTTGACTACGGTATTCTTTTTAGGAGCATTAACCAGATCTCTTTTTAAGTCAGAATATTCCAACTGAAAAGTTTTATATTTTTTAATATTTGGTTTTATTTGCAAGTCTCTATTCCTTATTTTTGCCTCATCAACACTTGACCAAATGTTCTTTTGCTGAGAAAAAAGTGGATTGACAAATAAAATAAAAAACAGAAGTTTTATAAAATGTTTAGTCATCATCAATAAAATGAATTGTATAGCTGGTAAATTTAAGAAATTAAATTCAAGTATCTTTACCAGATTGACTTATTAAACAAAACTTTTTAAATGCTAATGAACATTTTTAACTGATGAAATTATACAGTTTCCTTTTTATTCTTTTATCATTAACTTCCTGTGGCTCACGGCAACAAATTACTAAAAATATTCCCAGAGAGATGCAAAATATAAGTTGCCCTGAAACCGGCAACTGTTCTTTAGAAGTTTTTAAAAATTCCAGTTTACAAATTAAAACGGACAATTTTGGTAAAATCTATCCAGAGATCCAGGAAGGTGAACATCTGGTAATCAAATATCAATTTGAAAAAAATGTAGACAAAAAAGACAAAGATGCAAGTTATTCTGAATTTATATATTTCGAAATCAACAACAAGGAAAGACAACTCATTTTAAAAGATACAGCATTGCAGCAAGTAAAAATGCTATTTGGCAGAATTTGTTTTTGTCGGGACGCAAATGGCTATTTTAAAATAGACCAAGGCGATTTGTTTTTCTTTAGAAATAATAACACCTTGCAGTTCAATTTAAAATTTGACATACATAAAGTTCCTCATATCTTAAGTCACATCAACGAAAGCATCAAATATAAATCAATCCAAACTCCGTAGTGAAAGTTCACCATTCCATTAAAGAATTCAAAGAAAAAAACCATTCTACCATATTAACTATAGGTACTTTTGACGGTGTGCATGTTGGTCATCAAAAAATTATTGAACGGTTAAATCAAAACAAGAACAAAGACCGTTCGGCAATCCTAACCTTTTTTCCCCATCCACGAAAAATATTAAATCAGGGTAATGAGATCAAATGGTTAAATACCATGGATGAGAAAGTACAACTTTTAGATAAATTTGGTTTAGATCACTTAATTATTGAGCCTTTTACCAAAGAATTTTCAGAGTTAAGTGCATTAGATTTTGTAAAAAATATTTTAGTTGATCAATTGTATACCAAAAGTTTGGTTATTGGATATGATCATCAGTTTGGTAAAAACCGGGAGGGAAATTTTGAACAATTAAAAGAATATGGGGGGATTTACAATTTTGATATTGAAAAAATTACCGCTCAGGAAATTGAAGAGGTATCAGTAAGCTCCACAAAAATCAGGCTTGCAATTGAAAATGGAGATATTAAAAAAGCTAATACTTATCTCGGTTACAATTATTTACTTACTGGTGAAATTGTAAAAGGTCAGGGTTTGGGTAGAAAACTGAATTACCCTACTATTAATCTCAATATCAAAGAAACATATAAATTAATTCCTAAAACCGGTGTTTATATTGTAAAAACATTAATAGATAAGAGAACTTTTTTTGGTATAATGAATATTGGATTTCGCCCAACTGTAAACGGGAAGAACAAGACCATTGAAGTGCATCTCTTAGATTTTGATGGAGATCTTTATGGTGAAAATATGCAAATTAAAGTTTTAAAACGATTACGTGATGAACAAAAATTCAATTCATTAGACGAATTAATTCTTCAAATAAAAAAAGATGAGATTTCCGCCAGAAAATGGACAGAAAAGGAATGACAAAATTATTCTTTCAACCCAATACTTCAATCGCTTTTCATTTATTATCTTTGCAACCTTAAATTTTACAACAAATGTTAACACTTACTTTTATCAGAGAAAATAAAGATGCTATCTTAAAAGGTTTGGCAATTCGTAATTTTGCCAATGCCGAAAATATTATTGATGAAGTTCTTGAAAAAGACAGATTAAGAAGATCTACACAAGCTGAGTTAGATGAAACTTTAGCCGAGAGCAATAAACTTTCCAAAGAAATTGGCAAATTGTTCAAATCTGGCGAAGTTCAAAAAGCAAATCTGATCAAAGAAAAAACAGGTCAGCTAAAAGAACAATCCAAAGATCTGAGTGAGAAATTAAATATCCACGAAAGTGAATTGAATGAGTTGCTATACCTCATTCCAAATATTCCTAACAAACTGGTTCCAAAAGGAAATAGTGAAGAGGATAATGAAACTATTTTTGAAGAAGGCGATATTCCAAAATTACATGATGGAGCTTTACCACATTGGGAATTGGCTAAAAAATATGATATTATTGATTTTGAACTAGGGAATAAAATTACAGGAGCAGGTTTTCCCGTTTATAAAGGAAAAGGTGCAAAATTACAACGTGCATTGATCGCATATTTTTTAGATAAAAATTCTGAAGCAGGTTATCAAGAAGTGCAGGTACCCTTAATGGTCAATGAAGCATCTGGAATTGGCACCGGACAATTACCTGATAAAGAAGGGCAAATGTATCATGTTGGTACAGACAACTTATATTTGATTCCTACTGCTGAGATACCCGTAACCAATTTTTATCGTGATGTATTGCTAAAAGAAAGTGATTTTCCAATTTGTAATACCGCTTATACACCCTGTTTTAGACGTGAAGCAGGATCTTACGGAGCCCATGTTCGTGGTTTAAATCGTTTACACCAGTTTGATAAAGTAGAAATTGTAAGAATTGAGCATCCTGATAGATCTTATAAAGCTCTTGACGGAATGGTTAATCATGTAAAAGAAATTTTACAGGAATTGAAATTACCTTATCGTATTTTACGCCTTTGCGGAGGGGATTTAGGTTTCACATCAGCGTTAACTTATGATTTTGAAGTGTTTTCTACCGGACAAGATCGTTGGTTAGAAATCAGTTCTGTTTCAAATTTTGAAACATTTCAGGCAAATCGCCTAAAATTGCGTTTTAAAAATGCAGCTGAAAAAAGTCAACTGGCACATACCCTTAACGGAAGTTCTTTGGCTCTACCGAGAGTTTTGGCAGGATTATTAGAAAATTACCAAACAGAAGACGGAATCAAAATACCAGAAGTATTACAAAAATATACTGGTTTTGATATGATTGATTAGTTGAGTTATTAATCTTTTAAATTCTTAAATTAATTAAGAATTCTCTATCAATCTTTTATAATGATTCATTGCTTTTAAATCTTGATAATAAGCATTGATATGACCATTTCTCATATGATTTTTTGCACTTTGTTTTGCTCTTTCGTAGAATTTGGTTATTTCGTTCATAATGTTATTGTTTTAAAATTGTTAAGGCTACACTATACTTTTATGACAGTGGTTTTTTAATAACGTTACATTTTTATATTTATTTTATTAAAACTTTAACATTTTCATGAATTTCAAAATATTGATAGATATATTATAAGAATTTGACAATTAATTCTCCTACTTTTGGATTATTAAAATTTCAATATAACACATGACCAGCAAAAAAGGTTTTATCTTCTTATTTTTTAGTTTCTTTTTCTATTTTGCTTTTGCTCAAAATGCACAGTTAGCAAATTCCTACTTTAGAAATGGTGAATATGAAAAGGCTATTCTGTTATACAAACCTTTGCATGAACAAAATCCGGTTAGACAGGATTATTTCAAAAATTTACTCATCTGCTACCAGCAAATAGATAATTATGACATAGCAAATGAAATGATTTGGAGAAATATGAAGTTATTTCCAAATCAGGATTATTTAAATGTGGAATTGGGTTATAATTATCAATTGCAAGGTCAATTTGAAAAAGCCAAAACCTATTATAAAAAAGCCATTGATGCCGTTAAAAAGAACCCTAATTTTGGATTTGTGATTGGGCAGGCTTTTAGAAAGAATCACTTATTGGATTATGCATTGCAGTCCT
>JADGEA010000243.1 GCA_016744615.1 Flavobacteriaceae bacterium | reverse complement strand
GTTGTGCCTGATGATTTATACTTACTCATAGTGTCAATTCTTATGACAATATACAACTAATAATCTGATATTCACCTTGTTAATTCAAGAGGTTGCCATGTATAAAACCAAATACAATGATGGATTTAACGTAGAAATTAATATTGATGATGATATGTTGAATTTTGACATACCAACATTAGCTCTTCAGGTATTAGTTGAAAATAGTTTAAAGCACAATTCAATACTAACAGACAAACCTTTACATCTTAAAATATATTCTCAACAAAGAACTATTATTGTAAGCAATAATATTACCAAAAAAAAGAATGTAATTTCAGATACAACCGGACTTAAAAATCTGGAAATCAGATATAAAATATTGTCAAATAAATCCATTGTAATTGAACAAACAGATACTGATTTTAAAGTAACTATACCATTATTATAAAGGATTAAAACCCCTATACATTCTTAGTTAATAAATAATTCATTTAAGAAGATGATTGGAATTTGCACTGGTTGTTAAGGTTTTAATAAAATACAAACATATGAAAATAGTAATTATTGAAGATGAGATTCCCGCACAACGACTGTTAGGTAAATACATACACAATTTACATCCTAACTACAAAATTGTGGGTGTTTTTGGAAATGTTTATGAATCGGTTAAATGGCTAAAGCAAAACCCAACACCAGATATCATTTTTTTAGATATTCAATTAACCGATGGTTTAGGGTTTAATGTATTGGAACAAACCAATATTAATTGCCTTGTAATTTTTACAACAGCATACGACCAATATGCGATTCAGGCATTTAAAACAAATGCAATTGATTATTTACTAAAGCCAATAAAAATCGAGGAATTAAAAGAGTCATTTGATAAACTCAATTCAAAAAAGAACATATTTCAAAAGCTTATTCTAAAAGAATTTAACAAAAACACCATTCAAAATGAAAATCGATATGCTACTGAAAAGTTTAGAGAAAGGTTTCTTGTTAGTGCATCGAGCAATTGGTATACGCTTAATGTTGGTGATATAGCGTATTTCTATTTGGAAAATGAAATTTGTTATGCGATAAGTTTTGACAAAAAGAAACACCTGTTAGACTTAAGCTTAGATAAGATTATACAAAACCTTGATCCATCGAAGTTTTTTAGAACTAATAGGCAAACTATTGTAAATATAGAATCAATTAAAAAGGTTGAAAATTGGTTTGGAGGCAAACTTGTTGTTATTACAGAACCTAAATATCATGAAAAAATAATTGTAAGCCGTTTAAAAGCCATTCAATTTAGAGATGTTTGGTTAAATAAGTAAGGTTGATTTCCTTCATAAATGGTAACTGATTATTTACTTATTAGGAATTCCATAAAATTGATGAGTTTTTATACCAAACTCTTATCTAAAACAAAAAAGTAATATTGAAAAGCCCTATAATTAATACGTTCATACTTCTATTGTTACTTTTAATAAGTTGCAGTACAATTACTGCTCAAGAGCTCAAACGACCAAAGGTTGCAGTTGTTTTAAGTGGCGGCGGAGCAAAAGGTTTTGCTCATATTGGAGCACTCAAAGTATTAGAAGAACAAGGCATTCCGATTGATATTATTGTCGGAACAAGTATGGGGGCAGTTGTTGGTGGATTATATTCACTGGGCTATAGCTCAAGTGAAATAGAGGCAATATCCATAAGTCAAGACTGGAATTATATACTGTCTGATGATGTTAGCCGAACTCAGCTCTCCAAAAATAGAAGAATTGCGAATCAGCAATTTGTATTTTCTTTGCCAACCGATAAAGACTTAAACCCCAGTCTTCCTCAAGGAGTAATAAATGGTCAAAATATTATTAATCTGTTTTGTGATTTGGCAAGTAATGTTCCTGTTGATGCCGATTTTAATGATTTTCCAATAAGATTTGCATGTATAGGTGCCGATTTGGCAACGGGTAAGGAAGTAATTATTAACAATGGTTTTTTTCCTACGGCCATTTATTCTAGTATGGCTATACCAGGGGTATTTACACCCATGGAACACAATGGTTTTTTTATGATAGACGGAGGAATTGTAAATAACTTTCCAGCCGATATTGCAAAAAAAATGGGCGCTGATATTATTATTGGTGTTGATATTCGTGATGATCTGCACAAGGTTGAAGACATTGTTTCAATATCCGAAGTTCTGGATCAGTTAATCAATTTCTTTTCAATTGAGAAAGATTCTATCAATGATAGTTATTGCTCGCTAATTATCAGACCAGATATTACAGGGTATAATGCTTCAAGTTTTAATCATGAGGCAGTGATAACACTAATTAAGCGAGGCGAAGATGCTTCCCGAAAAAAAATAAAGGAAATACAGTTGATTAAAAATAATAATAATTTATCTAAAAAACAGCTGAATAGGAAACTTATAAAAAGTGACACTTATAATATTTCAGAAATAAATTTTACCGGAGTATATCACCTTAATGATAAACTAATACACGACAATTTGAACCTAAATATTCCCGGAAATTATTCATACCAGGAAATTAAAAATGCAATTGATCGTGTTTACGGATTAGGAAGTTTTGAAACAGTTCACTTTAATATTGAAGAAAATGAGGATGGAAATAAAATCTTAGATATTGTTTTAAAGGAAAAAACTACCATCGAATTTAACCTTGGCTTACGAATAAACACAATGGATGCTGTTTCTCTGTTAATAAACTATTCACAATACAATAACAAAAGGCATATTGGATATTTTTCAATCACTGCAGATATTTGTTCTAATCCAGAAATAAATATTTATGCAGAAACCAGTAAGGGGAAATTGCCTGTAATAGGTATTGAGTTAAACGGCAAATATCAGGTATCTAAAATTTATGCTAATGGAGAAAAGATAAGTGTAACTGATCTATTCTATGGTGAAGCAAAAGGATTTCTTTACCAATCAATAAATAAAAACACAGTTGCCGGATTAGGACTTAGTGTCAATTTTTATGCAGGAGATTTTTTTCATGTAGAATCTAATACTATTTTCAAAATTAATAACACAAATACGACTATACCTAATGGTTACGTTTTCTTTTCGAAGGATAATTTGGATGATTATTATTTCCCGACAAAAGGACTGGAACTCTATTCTGAATTAAGTATTTTTGATGATGAGCATTTAAATAATATTAATAGTGCAGCCTATTTAGCACTCAGGAGTTATATTCCATTAACAAGAAGCCTCTGTCTCCAAGCAAATTTACATGCCCGAATGTTATTTTCAGATTCATATCCAGATATGAAGCACACTTTTGTTGGAGGACATAGTTATGAGATCTATTTCAATAATCACTTGCCATTTTATGGTCTTCCGCCTATAACAGTTGGTCAGATGTACACCTATATTGGATTAATAGGCGTAAGGCTTAAGGTGAAAAACCATTATTTATCTATACTAGGGAATACTATGTTCCAATCAAATGATTTTAAATTTACCAAGCAAAATAACATAAAAGCAGGGTTTGCACTTGATTATAAATTCAGGTCTATGATTGGACCAATTGGTTTAACAGTCTCTTATTCACCCTGGTATAATCAACCAATATTGTCGGCTAATGTTGGATTTTGGTTTTAGCTAAGTTTTATTGTTTTTAAAGCTAAGATACGTTCCTTAATGGCCGAGGCTATACTTAGTAGCTGAATAGATAAAAATTAAATTAATTATAAACTTTATATGGTTATTAATTATAGCCGTTATTACAAATATTTAAAACTATGACTAAAGAACTGATCCAGAAAAAGATTGATAAGAATAGAGACCTTATTGAACAGCTAAACTCAGATCAAGTATAATTATTGGAGACTGGTTAATATTATGCATAAATTTTAGTTAGTCTGAATAAGAAAAACTCTACATCTTTGACGCCTCTAAATTGCGCTCTAAACTCTTTAATTTTTGCATTAAATGATTCTGAAGCATTTGTACTTCTGTTATTAAAATAGTTCAGTATTGTTTCATAGTGCATTTGTATTGTTCTTGAAATAGTATTGAATGACTTAAACCGGCTCAACCGATAAAACAAAAGTGATTCCATATTAATTACTAAGCATAGGCTAAACTCTTTCATTCTGTTTATAGAATCTTGTGGTTGGGTAGGCGAAATCTATTTCTTTAATTGTACCAAATTGAGTTAAAATATTTTCCCAAATTTCATTTTCTGAACCTCGTCTCATTCTTGGATTGCATAAATACCTTAAGGTAAGCTGTACACCATTCTCCTTTACGGCTGTGTAAACAATAGGGGTTAGGTGCTTGTAATAGATCAAATAATTTTTACTGGCTTCCAGTATTTCTTTTTGTGCTTTATGACCAATATCTTTATTGTATTTGTAAACAATCTCTTCTAATATGGTTTTTGCTTTTGTCCAATCACTTTCAAATGTGATCAATACTTTTAGTTCATTCCAAATATACTCAAACCCAGTACTGTAATTGGCCTGTGGTTCAAGAAAAACCTTACCGTTTGGTATATGAATTATTCTACCAGTACTCTGGTCGGCTTCCACCCAGTTTCCAATTTCCAACATCGTAAATTGGAACAAACGGATATCAATAATATCACCAGTATGTATACCAACCTGAACTCTATCTCCAATCACAAAAGGTTTTCTGATTAAAATAAATAACCAACCCGCAAGATTTGCTATTGGGTCTTTTAATGCAATGGCTAAACCAGCTGTTATAATTCCTAAAAAAGTACCAAATTGTTCAAAAGCCGGTACCCAAACTGCTCCAATGAGAATAATTCCGGTAAACGGGATGATAAATGAAAGTGATCGGTTCCATTGATAGCGAATTTTTACATCTTTGGTTTTACGCCATACCAGTCTCAACACCAAGAATCTAAAAATAGATAAAGTTAAAATAATAATTATTGTTATCAGAATTTCATTTTGTGTTTGGATTGAAATTTCGGTAGTCTTATTTATAAATTCGCTAAGTTGGTTCATATTTATATGATTGATTTATAACGTCTTGAAATTTACTAATTATTATTTAAATTTCAATCCATTTAGTAGGTGTGATTCAGGGCAAACTCACACTTTAATATTTAAGACTTTTAATAGATACGCTTGATTCCAACCTGCTTTAAGTCTTTTTCCGGCAATACCTTGTTTCTCTGTT
>JADGEA010000487.1 GCA_016744615.1 Flavobacteriaceae bacterium | reverse complement strand
TGTTTCAGATATTAAAAAAGTATTGGTCAAATTTTTAGGCGAAGAAAGAACAGAAAGGGCTTTGAATTTATTCTTTTTAAAGTATCAAATACCCAAAAATACACAAAAGGCGGATGCAAGATTAATCAATTTTTCAGAAAAACTGCTAACAGGAAGCATTGGAAATGCATCGGCAAAAATATTGATTTCCAGTGTGGTTAAAGAAGATGAGATTAGTTTGATAGAGGTGCTTAAAATTTTGGAAGAGTCAAAAGAAGCTATGGCACGTAATAAAGTACTAAGAGAAAAATCAAAAGAACTGACTACGCTGACCTATAAATTAAGACAAGCAAATTTAGAATTGCGAAGTAATGATAAGCAAAAGGATGACTTTTTAAATACGGTGGCACATGAATTAAAAACTCCAATTACCGGAATTCGTGCCGCCACGGAACTTATTCTGGATGAAGATGATGATATGCCAACTGAGACCAAACAACAGTTCTTGAAAAATATTTTACAGGATTCAGACAGGCTTTCCAGATTGATTCATAATATACTAGATTTTGAAAAACTATCCACCGGAAGGCAAGAACTTGAATTAAGAAGATATAATATAAAAAACACGATCAACAGAGCCGTAGCAAGTATTGAGCATATTGCAAATAAAAAAGATATTAAGGTAAAAAAGTTCAATAAAGTTGACTTTGACTTTGATTATGATGAAGATCGTATCGTACAGGTTATCACTAATTTACTTTCGAATGCGGTTAAATTTTGTGATTATAAAAAAGGTAAGATCATGATATCAAGTACATTGGTTGGTGATTTTGTTGAGATTTGTATAAAGGACAATGGAAACGGTGTTGACATTGAGGATGTGCCATATATTTTTGATAAATTCTATCAGTCAAAAAATCAAAATACCATAAAACCAAAGGGAAGTGGATTGGGTCTGGCTATCTGTAAACAAATTATTGAAAAACATAATGGAAACATAAAATTAAAAAACAACAATAAAACTGGGGCAAGTTTTGTTTTTCAGCTACCTTTTAATTAACTTGTACCCATTAATTTGCTGATGAAGAAAATATTAATTGTTGATGATGAGCCTAATATTGTAATGACTCTGGAATATGCTTTAAAAAAAAAGAATTTTGAGGTGTTTATAGCAAGAGATGGGAGTGAAGCATTGCAAATATTAAAATCTAATGTGGTTGATATTGTTTTGTTAGACATAATGATGCCAAATGTAGATGGTTATCAAACTCTTCAGGAAATAAAAAAAGATAAAAGGTTAAGTAATACCAAAGTGATATTCTTGACTGCAAAATATAAAGCTTCAGATATTGAAAAAGGCTTAAAACTTGGAGCTGATAAATATATAACCAAGCCATTT
>JADGEA010000036.1 GCA_016744615.1 Flavobacteriaceae bacterium | reverse complement strand
TAATCTAACGGGATGTTGAGATTCCGTTTCAGTATTATGTTAAGAAATATTTGGTAAATAAGCTATCCCGGTAGGGATTTAGTTCAACACCGGCTAAAAATTTATAGCTAATTTTGGCTTAAACCAAAGGGATTTGTATATTTATAAAAGTAATTTAATAGCGGAAAATAAGAGCTTAGTTTAGCCGCTACAAATCTTAGCCACACCGTTAGGTTTAATGCGGAAAAACTTCAAATCCAGTAATATTTTAGTTTTTTAAATGAACTTTTTAGCCAATTGCGGAAAGAAATATTTAAGTCGAAATTGAAAAACAAAGTGGAATAAAAAAGGAAAATCCAAAACAGCGGAAAAAAAGTAATACGGAATTGAAAAGCATCGCGGAATTTAATGTTGCAGCGGAAAAAATAAGGAGAACAGAAAACTCACCAAAACGGGAAATCCAACTTTGCGGACTTTTCTAATCTGAAACGGAAACAAATTGTTGCGGAAAAGTTTTAAAAGCAAAACGGAAAATGCACTAAAACCTAACATTGGTTAAAATTTATAACGGGTTTTGGCTTTAATTCAATGGTTTTTGTATTTTTATGGTGGATATTATTCCTGCGGAAAATATCCGTCTTTTTAACCGTT
Source organism: Flavobacteriaceae bacterium (assembly GCA_016744615.1). Lineage (GTDB taxonomy): Bacteria > Bacteroidota > Bacteroidia > Flavobacteriales > Flavobacteriaceae > Lutimonas. The sequence continues at coordinate 26,779 of JADGEA010000036.1, read as the reverse complement.
AAAAAATCTTAACCGCGACGTTAGCAAATATTAAAAACAAACATTGTGCAATCGAAAATTAACTATCTGAAATTAATATTATTTCTATTTATAATCTCTCAAAATGTTCACGGACAATTTGCATTTAACAACATTGAGTTTAAACTAAAAAAGACACCAACTTCAAGTTACAAAATCATTCAAACCGAAAAAGGAAAACTAAAGAAAATTCTTGAATTCAATAATAACGGAAAAATTATTTTTGATTACCGAGAAACTGAAATTCCACCGTTTTTTAATTGGAAAGAACCACATAGATTTATTTACGCTTTTGAATACGATACAAATGGAAGAGTTGTAAAAAGGTATGCATTTAATTCAAATGCTGGATTATCAATTTACTCTTATGAATATGGGAAAAATCCATTAACCAAAACATTGAATACGCAAGAATATCCAGAAACCGAAGATTATAAGCAAAATACAAATACTTACGCATTCATCTCAAAATTTAAAAACTTTGAGCAATTAAAGAAGTCCAACGAAGTTTCAACCATTATCTCATCCCCTAAAGTTAAAGGTTATGTTGAGAATCTTAATGAAGGAAACAAACCAATTGTGATAAAAGAATATAGTAGAATGTATGGAGATACTATCGTGACTTCTATTAAATACAACTCAAAAGGTGAGGAATTATCAAAAAGGATTGTAGGAACGAGTTCAAACGAGATAAAAAGAGAAATAATAAGCGAGTTTGGCGAAAACACAGAAATTACAGAAATAATAAACTTCAGAAACGGAAAGAAAACTTCAACTTACAGATTTGCTGAATCGAAAAATCAAGCCAAAAATACAGAAACTAAATATTCAGAGAGAAAAGGAATTTTAAATATCAGACATAATATATTCGATAAAGATGGTTATTTAACAAAAGTAACTGTATTTGAAACTGAATTTAAAGGAGATTTGATAATTCCTGTAACATCAGATTTAAGAAAAACCTCTGAAATGATTTATAAGTATAACAAAAAGGGACTTTTGGAAAAAGAAATAATGACAAATTATAAAACTGGAAAAAAAGACACGAGGAAATATAAGTACCGAATTGAAATCGAATAAATAACATTTGCTAACAAAGTATAAAAATAATAAGGGTTAAGTGCCAAACCCAAAGTTGGTACATATTTACAAAGTCCGCCAAATTTACAATTTGACGGTTAAATGAAAAGAAAATTAACGGTAAAATTGTAAATTTGGCTAAGTGCTAAATCCGAAAGTAAGTACGTTTTAACCCCTTACTATTCTTATACAAACCGTTGTGAAAAATTAAAAGAGTAAAAACATGAAAATAATAATATTAATAGTTTTTGCAGTTTTTATAATTAATAACTCAACTGCACAAACAAAAAAAAATAATTTGCCCGGCGACATTTCCTTGCCGTCTTCAAAAGAAGAATTTATGAAATTGGCATCATTTGAAAAAGGAAGCTATGAATATTCAATAGAAGATTTTATACAATATCCGACTCTATTTTCATTTCAATTTTCACCAAATGGTCTTTATTTATCTTACAAAGAAAGAGATGAAAAAGGCAAAATCCATGTCTATATAAAAAATACACTCACAGATGAAGTAACGTGCGTAATAGAACAAGGAAAAGACTTGATAAGTGAATATGGATGGGCAAATAATGAAAGACTTTTTTACCTTAAAGATAACGGAGGAGATGAAAAATATCATCTATTTGCAATTGATATTGATGGTGAAAATCAAGTTGAATTAACACCGTTTAATAATGTAGAAACAGTAATAATTAACAGATTAAAAGGGCAAAAGAATTATATGATTATTAAAATGAATAAAGATAATCATCAAATATATGAGCCATACAACATAAATATTAAAACCGGAAAATTAGATAAACTATTTGAAATTAGTGACCCATCAAATCAAATACATTCCTATAACTTTAATAAGAATGGAGTATTAAAAGGATATACACAGCTACAAAATGGAACTGATTATGTCTATTTTTATCGTTCAGATAAAAACACGTTATTTAAAGAAGTTGTAAAAAGACCATCAAAAGATAAATTCAAAATTATTGATTTCGACTATTCCACAGAGAACCCAAATGATGCTTTTGTAATATCAAATATTGAAAGTAATACGGATGAAATTATATCATACGACTTTGAAAAAAAGCAAGTTTTAAAAAAAATATATTCAAATGAAATTTTTGATGTTAAAGGATTAGTATGTTCTCCAAAAAGAGGGTATGAAATAGATTACTTTTATTATGATGGAGAAAAATCCGTAATTATTCCGATTAGTAAAACTTATGTTAAGCTACATGATAAGTTTGTCAAATACTTTAAAGATAAATGTTTTACTATTACAGATTTTACAGAAGAAGAAAACAAGTATTTATTATTGGTTGAGAGCGATAAAATTTATGGAATATATTATTTGTATGATGTAGAAAAAGATGAATTTAAAGAGCTTTTTAATTTAAAAGCTAACTTGAAAGAAAAAGATATGGCAGAAGTCCGCCCCATAAAATTTACTTCAAGGGATGGTTTGACGATACATGGATATTTAATACTCCCAAAACAAGTAGAGACAGGAAAAAAAGTGCCTTTAATCGTGCATCCACACGGCGGTCCTCATTATGTCAGAGACCGTTGGAAATTTAATAGTGAAAACCAATTATTTGCAAACAGAGGGTATGCTGTTCTTCAAATTAATTATCGGGGCTCTTATGGATATGGAAAGGAGTTTTATCAGGCAAGTTTCAAACAAATTGGCAGAAAAATGTTGGATGACATTGAAGATGGTGTAGCCTACATAAAAACGCTTGGTTTAATTGATGAAAACAAAATTGGCATTTATGGTGGCAGTTATGCCGGATTAGCTGTTTTACAAAGTTTAGTTAAAACCCCAGATTTATATACTTGTGGTGTAGATTATGTAGGCCCGTCAAATTTGTTTACATTTTTTGAAAGCATGCCTCCGTATATGAAGCCACGTATGAATATGTTATATGAGGCATGGTATAATCCGAATATTGAAGAAGAAAAACAAATAATGAAGGAAGTATCACCTGCATTAAATGTTGAAAAAATGAACAAACCGATATTTGTAATTCAAGGAGCAAATGACCCGCGAGTAAATATCAATGAATCCGATCAGATAGTCCTAAAAATGAGAGCAAGGGGATTTGATATTCCATATATGGTTAAATATAATGAGGGACATGGTTTTGTTCATGAGGAAAACGATATTGAACTTTATAATGCAATGTTAGGGTTCTTTGCGAAGCATTTAAAATAACTTTTCACAACAATATATATAAGTCATTGGGCGAATGGTAGTTAAATTGAAGATTATGGATATGAATAAACAGCGTAGCAAATTGAAAGTTTTGTGCTATGAAGTGCCCAACGCCTCATATACTAAACGTTATGTGGCATAAAAAAAACGAACCTGAGAATTCAAAAATATGAAATATACGATTGATTTTGAAAAAGAGATAAACTCAATGTTAAAAAACAATATTGGTTTGTGTTCATACTTTAGCAAAAATAATCATAGATTTTTTGAAAAATATTGGAATATGGACTACTTTTTTCATAGACATTTCCATCCAAAATATTTTCATAAACTATTATCTAAAAATGGTCTATCACATTTGAGAAAACTATTGAAAGATGAAACTTCTTTTGACAATCCATTATTTCATTTATTATTTAAGGCTTTTGTATATGCAGAAGTAAAATTCATTAATAATTATATTCCTCAAAATAGTCACGAAGAGCGTTTAACAGGTCATTTAATATCTGAACTTGCGAACTCTTTGAATATAATAAATGAGACTTTTGAAAAGAAAGCATTTGAATTGTATCAAAAAAATATTGATTTGAATTTTCATTATGCGGACTTATCATCTAACAATAATGAAAAACATACAGGAGCAGATTTAGGACTTATTTTTCATATTAATTTACCTGATTATCAAGAAAAAGTGAATGTTGCAATTATTCAAGCCAAAAAATTTAAAGAAAGAGCATCTATTGATTTAAAGCAGATTGAAACATTGGAAACTTTTACTCAAAAATCTGGTTATTACTGTTTTTACGATATGGACAAGAAAGACAGGAATGCACCATTAATCCAAAGAGCAAATTCAATAATTTCTATTCTTGGAAATGATGATGAAAAATTGAAAACAAAATCTCTTAAAAGAGAAGAAATTACTGAAAGATATGATGGAGGAATTCCTCTTTCCATATTTTTAATTTTTGATATGCTAAATCCAGATAATGATAATGTGAAATCATTTACAAATATTTGGGAAGCAAAGAATTTTATTAGTAGTAAAAATAATGACTTTTCTGTATCGAAAGTTATGACAATATCGGTAGGAGGAATATCAAATAGTAATCAAGATTTAAGAAATCTTTCTCAATTATTTAGATTTGATGAATTTATAGATAATGAATAGTAACGCCACATAACAACGTGTTATATTAAGTCTGCTTGTTAGGTGCTGTATTTGTTGAGTTTATAAGTTATGTTTTAAAAAAGGTACAACATAGGTACAACTTTTTCAACCTATATATTATAGTGTTTTTTGAAGTGATTCAAAGATATAAAAAAACCGTTACAAATCAATGTAACGGTCTATTTATGTATTAAGCCTAAAGTTATTAAGCAGCCGTACCAGAGCCTAAATACACACTGTTTGATACTTGTGTCCCATCGGCAGAAACAAACGCCATAAAGAGTTCTACTGTATCTCCTGCGTAAGTACTTGGAATTGTTACAACTTCAGAACCTGCTGTTCTGATTGCTCCATCTAAAATAATGATTGAATCCTTTTTGCTTGGATTATAAACCAATAACATTGCCTTATCTGTTGTGTTTGCATTACCTTCTAATGAATTATCTCCCCAACCAAATGAAACTTGTCCAGCAGTAGTTAGATCTGTTGTAGGATTTAATACTCCAGACAAACCTCCTCTACTCAATAGAGCATTTGCATAATCTACATTGAAGTTCGGTGCTGTTCCTGTAATCGCATTATTCAATACATAAGACATTGCAGCATTAAATTCTGTTTTCTTCGTTGCAAAAGACTTATAACCAACTTTTAGAAATGGCTGATTTGGTTGTAAATACTCTAATGTTACAGTAAATTTATTACGTTGATTTACTTGCCCTTCTGTTCTTGGATTGGCTACGCTTGATGGCTTGATTCTTATATAATCAATACCTTTCCAACTACCACCGATAATGTTTCCTACTTTACCTGATAACCCACCTAAAATTCCTTGTGCTATTTTACCCATTTTTATTTAAATTTAAAATTAATACTCGTTCGGATTTGGTACGGACTTGATATTGCTTTTAAACTTTCATTCGTCTATTAATATAACCAAAATTAAGCCATTTTGTTACTATACAAGGCGGTTTTGATGCCTTTGCATACATTCGCATCATTTTGCATTCTATAAATGTAAAAAGTGATTATATAAAGTTTTGATATTTTCCGTTTCGGATAAAATATTCTTTTGGCTATTTTATTAATCTTGAATTGTTTGATAATTTTTATCAAACAGATGGAAGCGTCACAAAGAAAGGAGAAAGAGAGGTTGGCGTAGCGTAGGACTTTCTCTTTTCTTTGTGATGTTAGCCTAAATGGCGATTGAATGTCGCATAGCGAGTGAGGAAATTATTAAAGGTTCGTAGTGCGCTGGCAGTAGCGAGAATAAGTGTATTAAACTTTATTTGCAAACTATATTTCCTATTGACTATGGTTTCTTCCGACAAATAAAGATTAATACTCTTATTGGCATTTTTTGATTTTATAGGTGCTTTATCAATGTACTTTTAAAAACTAATCTTTTAAATTAAGTATCTAATTCTCTATGAAACTAAAATAAGCACTTATAAAAACAATGCAAAGATGAACGAATGTTTAATATTATTTGAAAATATTATTATATAATCGGATGTAAGCGTTGGATAAGCGGCAATTTTACATAATAACTGTTATAACGACTATTTTTAAACCAATAAAATATGAACGCCAAAAATTGTGCGAAGCGAACTTATAACACTTATTATGTAACTTTGCTTGGGGTAGTTTTTGGCGTGAGCGTTGGAAACAACTCTTTGCTTTTTTATAGTAACCAATATTTTATTTTACGAATATATTATATAAAACAAGCAATGTGTTGTGTGAGCGTTAGCAGACAAAAACTACATTTAGCGGTGGAAAGCGGAACAAAACAAAAAACAGTGGCTTTTGAGGCACGAGAAAACTGGATTTTGGGTTGTGGGGAATTACAAAGGTTGAAAATTTAAACAATGCCCCCTATTCATTATCCGTTTTTATTTCTCTTTCAAAATCATCACAAAGTTGAGATAGAATGTCTTTGGTTTCTTTTATAAAAAACGCTCCTAAATCTTTATTTCTGATTGTATATTTTCTGTAAATTTTAGAGAAGTCATTATATATTTCTTCTTGTGAAAAAACAGAGCCTTCATCTTTAATTTTGGCTATTAATCTCTTGCCATTATTATCTGCTTGGATGTAAGCAAAGAAATCTGTTATCTTTTGTTCAAACTCTTCTATGAGTTCCAAAATTGCTTCTTCCTCTTGGTTACGTTTTTCTATTACTTTAAGAATGTCATACTTAAACTTTTTATATCCTGGTTTAGGTTCCGAAGTAACACTTGGTTTCTTTATTTTTTTCGCTTCATATTCTTTAGGTGATAAAATCCCTATTTTATTATCGAAATAGATTTCTACATCATCAATTATTTCTTCTTGTCTATTAAGTCTTGCATATTCTTGGTTGTACTTTTTCCAAAATAATAGAAAAAACTCTTCACTATATTTCTCATCTAAATCAATTACAAACTCGATAAGATTTAATATTTTGAAATAGGAATTAATTGTTTTCTTTATTTCTTTAGCCTCATCTTTTTTACTTAATATGAACTCTTCTAAACTATTTTCAAGGTTTAAAATGATATTAATATCCTTGTTTTTAGATGTATGATATATTTTAAAATCAGCAAATAAACTTTTAAATAGATGATGCTTTTTTAAATCCTTGTAATACCCTATTAAATTATCTTCATCACCTAATGGGTCAAAATCTGAAACAACAACATTGCTGAAATGAGCAAAGGCCTCTTTTATGTTTTCTACATTTTTATTTTTGTATGAGAAATCAATGATTTTACAATCATTTTTATATTTCATTGTTCTATTAACTCTCGAAATAGTTTGTATGGCATTGATGCCTCTTATTTCTTTATCTAAAAATAAGGTTTGCAATTTTGGTTCATCAAATCCTGTTTGTAATTTGTCGATTACTATAATTAAACCGTTTTTACATAGTTTGAAATTTTGTAATACTTTTTCTTCACTTAATCCATTGTTTAAACTGCTACATCTTTGATGCTCCTGACTGTCTGAATAAACTATAAATACTGGAGTGTCTTTATATTCTTTATATTTGCTTTCTTTAGTGAGTTCTGCAAAATACTTATCTATAAAGCCTTTGTATTTAATGGCTGATGGAATAGAAGAAACGGCTAACATTGCTTTTGCCTTTCTTCTTATTTGTGGATATACAACAGATATTAAGCGTTCTACAACAAATTTAGAGATAGCCTCTATACGGTCTTTGTTGCCATATATTTTCTTTTTACGGATCGCATATTTTTTACCAAATTCATCTATACCTGCATCTGTATTGTCTGGAATATTTTGTTCATAGCCCATATCGTCTTCAAAGCCTTCTATATCGCTATCCGGGATTTCAAAATACATTTTTGCTGATACAGGTACAATGCCTTTGATTGGATTTAAAATATAACCATCTTCAATGGCTTCTTTCATCGTATAACTATCAAAAGGAATCCATATTTTTTCGGCTTCTGCATACTTATTAAACTCTCCAAAACGTGCTAATGTATGGTCGCTTGGTGTTGCTGTAAAACCTACTATTAAATTCTTTTTTGTATGAGATTGTGTATAGGTTGTATTCTTGTCAAAACTACTTTGAAGTTCGTCAAATACACTTATCATTTCTTCGTGTTGAACTCCGCTATTACTACGGTGGATTTCATCAATTAAAAAAGCAATTCTTAATTTAGAAAGTTGTTCTACTATGGTTTCATCTAAAATATCATTTACGGTAGCAAATTTCTGTACATTTACAATTACTATTCTTGTATCTGAACTCATTGCTTTTAAAAAACTCTTTCTATCATTGGCCTCGATAAACATTCCTTTTTGCAGATTCATATTGTGCATTTTGGAATCTAATTGGTCTCGTAGTTGTATTCTATCCACAATCAACATTACTTTGTCATAGACATATTCCCCATTTTTTCTATGATCTTTTAGTTGTAATGCTGTCCAACCAATAATATTACTTTTACCAAAACCAGCCGCATATTGTAATAGTAGCGAATATACATTCTTGTTATTTTGGTATTTTAATCGCTTATCGATTAACTCTTTTATTTGAGTATCTCCAATACCTTTTGCCTTTAGTTCTTCTTGTAATTTATTAATAAAGTAATCGGGTTCGTTTTCGTGTTCTAAAAACTCATTTATTTTGCTTAACACCTTATCTGTACCAAATTTTTGCTTGGGTCTCGGCGCTATTAAACGACCATCATTATGCTTGTATTCTTTAGTTTTGTTGTTGTCCTTTTTTATTAATTCTCGCTCAATAAAGTTATAATAGAGTATTTCTTTTTCTATCATTTTTTTATCGTACAAGGCTCTAAAAACCTCTTCAAAGCGTTCTGTTTTAGTTCCTTTTTTATTTACTACTGGATAGGATTTAAAATCTTTAAAGGTTTTTTTATAGTAATCATCAAAATCATAACTACCATTATTTACCGTGTTTTTAATTTCATCAAACTGATTGGAAATATTACGAATAATATAGGTTTCACTTACATCTGTAGAAGTGATATGTATTGCTTTTTCAAATATTTTTAAGAAGTCTTTTCTAATAGTTTGAGACAAATCATTACTACCTGCAATTTGTAAATACTCTTGTACTGCTTCTAAATAATCTTTGGCAACTTTTTTACGGCCATTATTACGAGCATTTTGATTATTGTAGTTGCTTTTAAGTTCATTGTAACCCAAAAACAACCCATTTACAAAAAAGGATAAATCTGGACGAAAAGAAAATATTTGTTTGCCTTCAAAACTAAAACGATAAGGTAGTTCCTGTACTACGGTAAATATATTCTGGTCGAATAAAGTATCACCTTGTGTAACAGAATCGCTTGGATAGAATAAGTGTAATTTAACACCTTTAAACGTAACAGATTTATAGGTATTGATAAACAAAGCCATATTTGCAGAAGCCTTTATTTTATCGTTTAAAAAGATTGTAAACTCTGCTAATAATTCTTTTTCGGAACTAAACTTCTTTAATAATTTACGGTAATTCGTTTTGTTTAATGAAGTATCAGAAATAAAGTTTTTAAGATCTTCATTGATAAAGAAATCTTTTGAAACTGTATTGGCTTTTGCTTCTCTGTATTGTAAGCCGTCTGGTCTTTCACACAAAAAGTGAATGATGTATTTATCTTGTAAGTCTAATTCTTTCATTATGCGTATATTTTTTTTATAATTTCAAAAAGTAATTCTTGTCTTTCTTCAATAGAATCTCTTTCTAACAAGCCTTTATCATTAGGTAAATAGCCTTTGAATTTATCTTTAATATCATCCGTACAGTTTTTTAAAGATGCCTTATTAATAGAATCTGTTAGTATTCTATTCCAAATAAAACCACTATTAGCATACGATTTTTTCTTTTTCTTATATACCCAATTACTTACTCTGATATTTTCATTTCCTTTCAAAAGAATTACTGCACCAAGTCGGTTACGTTCTGTAATAAATAACTTTTCATCTTTTTCACCTTTATCATCTGTAAACTGCTTTTCGATTTTATCATTGAAAGCAAACATATGTTCGGTATGAAAACCATTTACAGGCTTATTTCCACTTCTTATAATTGTCCATAAGGATTCTTGCTTTGCAAATGATTGTTCATTTAATATGCCTGATAAATAATAATCTATTCTTGCTAAAATGTATTTAGTGAATCGAGCATCATTTTTGGCTGCGTAGAAATGCTTGTAATGAAAAATATCGCTGTAAGATGAAATAGGCAATCCTTCTTTTTGAAAATGTTTCACTATTAAGTCTGTAAAAATAGTGTCGATTTCGGCTAATGATTTACCTCTGATTTCTTTATTAATAGTGTGGTAATATTGTTGTTGGGCATTATTATCATATACTCCTGTAAGTTTAGCAAGGGTAAACATTTGGTCTACTCTTTTTGCAACCAGTTCTATTTTTTCTTTCTTTTCTGTATCGTTATATTTTAATGCAGAAAGCATTAGCAAAACTTGTTGCCCTCTTTCATTGGCATAATTTGAACCCAACCATATATTAGATTCTTCTTTTGCCATTTTTAGAATTTCTATAAACACTTTATAGAAGTATTGAAACTCATTGTTTATAAAACTTTCAATTTTAGAAGGGTTTGTACGGTCAAGGTCTTTTATAATTTTATCGTTTGATAATAGGTTTCTATGATACTTGCCTGCAAATGTGTCGTACTGACTTCTATTGTCTGCATATTTTGCTCTGAAGTACGTTCTAAAAAATTCATCTACATTTTTATAGTTTTGATCTCTATCAAAGAAGGTAGATAATGCTTCATTCCAGATAGTATTGCAATCTTCCTTTACTTGGCCTTCTAAAACACCCAAGAGCATACCTTTTAACACTTCGTGTGATTCTAAAGTTTTACCTCTATCGTTGGCAGTTTCAAATATCATTGCCACATCTTCTTTGTTTTTTATTACTTGCTCAATAATTAAAACTTTTTCGGTTAGATTATATATGTAGTAATTGAATTTAACAGCATCAAACTTATTGTCTTTGGCTACAAAGTACTTCTCAAAATATTTAGAAATTATGTCATAGTTTGCTACTAAATTATGTTGAGTGATATTCTTTTTATCATCCTCATTAATATCTTCTTGATAGAAGATTTTCTTTATTATTTCGTTACGGTCTTTATTGGATATTTTAAAGTGTTTCTCTCCTGCTTTATCTTCTTCATAGATTTTTTCTCCTAATATTTTTTCAATATTAACTATAACTGCATCACTATTAACTTGCCCTATGTGGTATAACTTAATTAATGTTAGCAAAATAGTAGTTAATCTTTGTTGGCCATCTACTATAAAAATATCTCCATCTTGCTCATTTAACATTATTGTATTCAAAAAATAGGCTTTGAAATTTTCACCTACATCTTTACTAATACTTTTTAAATCTACTTTGTTGGTTCTTTTATTAAATTTAAGATTGTTTTCAAAACGTAACTCAATATCCCATAAAAGTTGCGAAACTATTTTATAGTCTTTAGTATCACTCCATCTGTAATCTCTTTGGTACACATCTAACTTGTAAGGTTTGTTTTTACCAAATATAAAGTCTAAATCTCTTTCTTCTACATCTATAAGTTTTGCCATAATGTGTTTACTCTATTAATTTGTGTATCTTTGATGTGTACTACACCAAGGATAGTATTCTCGGTTTGACGCCTCATTTGTGAGGCGTTTCTATTTTACTACATTTTTTATATTCACTTTATTTTTTCCATATAGGCTCGTCTGCCCAATCTAATAATTCACCTTTTGCATTGGTAGGAATACCTAAATATTGAATAGGCACATTTGGGTATTTATTAAACAAGGTTTCTAATTTTTCTGTTAAACTATTGTTTGGGTTTACTCTTGCTAAAAAGTACTTTATAACACTTAATAAATAAAACGTTCTTTTATTGTTGATTGAATATCTTTCACTTAACCAATCTCCAACAGGTTTTTCTAAACGTGATGGCTCTACTGCTAAATCTTTATTCCATAAACGAGAATGATGCGCACAAATATTTCTAACGTAAGTAAGTGAATGTAACCAAGAGGTAAAGGCTGTTGGATGCAAATCAAATTTAGTGGCAATACGTTTTTTATCGTCTTTGTTTATTAGGCCTCTATAAATATTTGATAATTCGCCAATAGTAAGCAATTCAAAACACATCCAAGAAGGTGGGTTTGATGGTGTACTATACGTATCTATATAATGTTTGATAAAAACTTCTGGTCTTTTTTTTGATATTGCTCTTGAAATAATACTTTGAAAATCTGTATAAGGGTCTATTGTAAAACCTGCCTTTACTGTAAAGGGTTTTATAAATAAGTTTTTATCGTCTTGCCAATGGCTATTGTTATGATGCGTAGCCATACAATAAATAATTTGTGTACGAATAGCAACTTCTATTCGCTCTATAGAATCAAAAACTAACAAGCGTAATTCTCTATCAAAAGAATAGGTGTCTATAATTTGTTTAAAAGTAGTGTCAGCATCAAAAGTATCTTTCGTTTTTTGATACGGTAAAAAATAAGCACTTAACCTGTAATAACTTATTTGAGAAAGGTAATGCAATGCCTTATTATCATCTGAAATGATAAGTTTACGGTCTTTTAATTGTTGTAATTGCTGCTCAAAAGACAAAGGGGTTTTATCGTATGGTTTTTTCTTACCATCCTTTAAAACAATACGTTTTTTGTCTTTTAAACGCTGTAATTGGTCGGCTAAAGACGCAGGTTTTTTATTATAGGCTTTCTTTTTCATAAGCCTGTATAAAAAGAGAAACCTCCCAAGTGTGCTACCGTAGTAAGCCTGGGAGGTGTATTATTGTTGGTAATAAATAGTGTCTTTTTAAGTAATCTGAAGTTAGTTATAGAAACTAACCTACCAGATAACGATAGTGCAAAAGTACAATATATATTGATATACTGCTGAATTATTGCCATTATTTTCTGTTTTCTCATTCTCATATCACTTTTATTTTACCCGTAACCACATCATTTATTAAGGTTTTACGCAATTCTTTTAAGGTGTTTATTTGTGTTGCTATATTGCTTACTATGGCATCTATTTTACCTGTTTTCTCATCTAAATAGTTGGCTATGGCGGTTTGTTCTTTTATGCAATTTGGCATAACAATAGGTAAATTATTGAAGGCTCTTAAACCTAAAATTTTCCTTGTTGTTCCTGTTGCATTTTTACTTAAATATCCTTGAACAAAATCGTTATTGAATAAATACTTTTTAAAATTTAATTGCACCTTTTTAGTGAATCTTAAACGTAAAGTATGATAACTATATAAAGTATTATTCAGGTTTTCCATAATTACTGACGAAACTCCTATATCTTCAATAGTTTCTGAACTTGGTGTAAAAAGAACATCTCCTTTTATCAATGATTTTGATATTATTTGTAATGGTTTAGCACTTACTTTCATAAATAAATCACTATTCCATATTTCTTTATTTGGATTGCCATAAATATCCGTATAGTTTACTAATTTGACTATATACTCATCTTCTTCTATCTTTTTATTGACACTACTTGTTTCTATTCGACCTAAACTTTTCAACCTCATAACCTCCCAATGCTTTGGAATCTCCCCAATCCACTCAATACCGCTATCTTTTAGTTTTACGTTTTTATCCAACCCTTTAGTAATGGTTTGGTTAATAATGGCTTTGCGTAGTTCTTTGTATTTGGTTGTTTTTTGTGTGAGTAGGTTTATTTTTTGGTCTATTGCTTTTGTTTTGCGGTCTAAATAATTGGCTATGGTTTTTTGTTCTTTTAATAGTGGTATTGCAATAGATATATTTTTTAAATCATTGGTGTTGTATCTATACACTTTTAAACCTTTAGCATATTTTTTTAATTCTTTACAGAAGAATTTCGAATAATAATACAGATACTTTTCATTTAAAAGTTTACTGTTAGGTTTTAGTAATATTTGTTCTCCGCCTAACAATCCTAAATCAACCCTATTATAGAGACAAGAGTGCCCTAAATCTTCAATAGTTTCAGAAGTTGATATTAATATAGTATCTCCGAAATTTACAATTTGACTTTCTTTATAAAAATCATTATTTACGTAAAAATTAAAAGAATTATTGACTTCATCAACTTTGTATGTTTTTCCATACTGTAAGGCAACATATTCTCCATTATCAAGTAATTCATCTTTTTTTAATCCTGTATTACCCCTAACAATTTTACCAATCCAATCAAGTCTATAATTTTCCCAATGTTGGGGAATATCTCCTAACCAATTAATACCACTATCTTTATATGTATCATATTTTATCATAGTGCCAATTCAGTTTCAAGGGTTTTTAAATTATTTTCTAACTCTTGTAAATCGGTCGTAATGTCTGCTACTTCTCGTAGTATTTCGGGTTTGTAAAACACCTTGTTAAAATTGAGTTCTACACCTATAACATTGTCTATATACTCAAATGGCTTGGTTATGTATTTTGCCATAAAATTGGCAATGTTCTGTTGGTTGGTTGCTGCTATTGGAGAGTAGTTTATAACCTCGTAGTCTTTTTGTAGGTCTTTGGTTAAGGTTACGGCTACTTCTATTTTGGCATCTCTTGTTTTGGTTGCTTTTTTATAACTTGCTTTTACTATTATTTTACCATTCCCTAATTGGGTTTCTTTTTGGTTTTTATCACTTATTATAATGGTTTCAATATTGGTGTCGTAACTATAAGAGTTACCATCAGTATCTAATACTACAAAGGCATCTGCTTTGTAATCAAATTCTGCTACATAGTTTTTGTAGTAGGTATCGTAATAATCTTTTAGGCTGTTGTATTCGTCTGTTGGGTATTCGGTAGTTTCCATTTGGTTAATGGCTTTCATTCCGTTTTCTTTAAACGAATCTAAAATCATTACACTATTGGCATCTATTTTAATTGCTTTTTCTTCTACCGTTTCACCTTGTCGGTTCTCTTTGGTTGGCATTGTTATAGATTTACCATCTTCATCTACATTGGTTAGCATTATGCTTTGTTTATTAAAATAGAACTCCCATTTATCAAATATTTTGGTGTATTCATTTTCTTTATAATCGGTAAATGCTTTTACAATATCGGCTCTATTGTTGGGATTCATTTTTTTACGCTTTTTACCCTTCGACTTTTTTAGTTTTTCAAATAAATCACTGGCATTTATCAGCATTACTTTGTCTTTTCTATCGGCAGATTTATTTTTATTAAATACCCATAAGTAGGTGTAAATACCTGTATTAAAAAACTCATCTGTAGGCATTTGTATAATGGCTTCTACCCAATCTTGGTCAAAAAAGTGTTTACGTATATTGCTTTCGCCACTACCTGCATCACCACTAAAAAGGGTTGAGCCATTGTGTACCACTACTGCAAAGCCATCATCTTCTAATTGATATAATATGTGTTGTGTAAATAGGAATTGTCCATCAGAGATTGAGGGTAAATCGATAAATCGTTCTGTAGTATCGTTTTCTATGTCTTTTTTAAAGCCTTTCCAATCAACGCCATAAGGCGGATTAGCAACAATTACATCAAAACGTTTTTCTATAAAATTAATATCGGTTAAGGTATTACCGTATTTAATGGTAGAATCTTGACGGAATCTACTTTCTATCTTTGCCAAGGCATATAAACTATCGCTCCAATCTTCTCCAAAAGTAGAAGTGGGTCTGCTAAATTCTTTGTTTATTTTATCTTCTACACCAAAGAGTAAGTTACCACCACCACAAGTAGGATCGTAAATGGTTAAGAATTGGTCGTTATCTTCTATACGTGTAGCAATGAGTTCTGTAATCAATGAGATAATATCGTCTGGTGTGTATTGTTCTCCTGCTGTTTCGGCAGATATGTCTGCCCATTTACGTTTTATGTGTTCTTCAAGGGTTGTAATCTCCGAGTTGTTGTATGGCGTAAGGTCTATTTCACTCCAAGCCTTTACGGTTTCAAATAGTATTCTTTTCTTTTTTAGTAAACCACTAATACCAGAAATATCTAAAAACTTTTCTTCTTCTGTACCTTTATCTACACCTAATAAATATTTGGTTTCGGCATCAAAAGATTTGATATACGAATGATAATCTACATCAAAGGTTTTATCATTTTTACAGATGTCTTTTAACGATTTACCTTTACGAATTACAAAGTCGTTATAGCCTAATCCTTCCAATTGAAATATCTCTACAAAATCATCCATATTGTCTTTGCTTTCGCCATCATCTACCATCCTTTTAGATTCTCTTATCAATCTACTTTCCACCATTAGTAAGGCAAAGAAAGGCATCATATATTTAGGGAAATCACTTGTTTTTATTCCTGCACCTCTTAATAGGTCGGCAGTTGCCCATATATCTGATTCGTGTTTTAGTATGCTCATTATTTGCTGTTCTTTTTATAGTTTGTATGTATTACTCCAATGACCTCTTTTGCTAAAGGTTCGTCTTTTAGCGTATTATTTACCTTATCAGTTAGCCAAAGTATTTGTAATTCTGATTCTTTAATTTTAAAAAAAGCACTCAATTTTTTTAAGTGATCTCTATTAATAGGCTTTTCATTGTTTTCGATTTTACTAATAAAAGCACCATCTACATCAATTATTACACCGACCTCTCGTTGCATTAACCCTTTTGATTCTCTTAATTCTTTTAGTTTCTTACCAAGCATAATTAAACCTTTTTAAGACTTGTCCGTTGTAGGTCAAATTTATGTAATATAAAATAATTATTTGCATAGTTTGATGGTTATGTTTTTATAGGTTTAAGGGAAGCAAGGGTTTTAAGGGAAGTAGTTATTATTTTCCCTTGTTTCCCTCACTTTCCTTGTTTACTGATTTTGCAGGATTCATATAATTACCTTGAAATTCTCTAACAATAAGGCCACTTTTACAAAACTGTGTAATGTAGCCTTCTACTGTTTTTTCAGGTATTGCTAACTTTTTAGCAATGCTATTGTACTTTTGAGTTGTAAATTTTAAGGGGAGTTTATTTAAAAACCGTTCCTTTCTGTTTTCGTATTTAATTGCCGTTTTATCTATTGGTAAACTTGAAAACACTTTGCTACTATGTTTTATTAAAATACCAACCATTGTTAAAGTGCTTTTAAAATCTTCATCATCACAGAAAATATTTTTAGAAATATCACCAGTTTCTAATACTCTTAACCCTGTTAATACCATACTTATCCTAAATGCTATTATACCCATTCTGCGTACTGTTGCAACATATTCAGGAGATTTTACATTGAGGTAAAAAAGATTAAGGTTTGAAAAGAAATTACCAAACTTTACTTTCTGCTCTTCTGTGTACGAAAAACTTATTTCAGTATTGCTAATTAATGTTTTATACAACTCAAAAAACTGTTTTCCCAAACCATCATAATACTCTTTTAAACCGTTTTTAGTATTTGAAGCAAAAACGTTTTTCCAAGATGGAGTGATGTTCATATAATAAAACATAAATCGGCTGAATAACCCATTTTCTGAATCTGGCATTAGTGCCAATACTTGTTTTGGTGTACCCGATAATACTGTTGAAAGACAAGGGTTTTCCATATCTACATATTCTCTATCGGTTCTGCGATAATAACTTATTGTTTCGTGATGAAATGCCTTTCTAAAACCTTCACTATAATTGCCGTAATCTGTTTTAAAAGCGTTCGCCAACGTGTCTGCTTCTGTTTCAAAAATCAATCCTTTAGCATCGCTATTTTCTAATAGTTGAAAAACGCCTGTTGTACTATTATTAGCAGGAATAAACAGCATTTTTTCAGGAGGTCTTTGTGGTTTTTCAAGATTTGAATCTTTACCCTTATTTTTATTATATACTGCTAATTCACTATTGTATTGGCTCTTTAACAATGCTGCTGCTTCTCTAAATTTTTTATGAATAGGATCAACCAACTCTTTACAATATTTTAGTTTTCCTTTACCTGCAGATGCTGGTGCTGTTACAAATAAAAATAAATTAGAGTATATTTTATCGCCATCATAAACACCAAATAACTTTGGTAAGCAAGCACTAATAACCGTTAGTGTACCTAATATCATTATATCTTTTTCTGCATCTGTAGTGCAATGCTTTGTTACGTCTTGTAGAAAAACTGGTAGTTGAGGGATTAAGGATTTAGGGAATGTAAGGGGAATTTCTTCTGCTTTATTATTGTTATTTTTAATAGTGCTTTCTGTTTCTATTACTTTACTGTTAGGTTTAATATTTGCTGAATGTGCTTTGTAATAGAATGTAGAAATGTTTACACCACTACCATCAGCAGTTAAACATTTTGAATATTGTAGGTCACATACTTTATAATCATAGCCTACATAAAATTTGCTAATTCTATGAAAATACTCTCTTCCTACTTCACCGTATTCTCCTGAAATGGCAAACCCTAAATTTCTCCACGTTTCATAATCACCAGTAATATCTGTACCAGATTGTTCTATTAGTAGTATGTAGGCTTCAATATCATCATTGTTACTAATAGTTTTAGATTGGGTAGTAGGTTGTTTTAATTCTACTTTTTTAATTTCTACTTCAAAAATATCGGCAGCATCATTAAAATAGCAATCAGTATCAAAAGACATAAAACACAGCCTTGAAACATCGCTACCAGAAGTATCAATATCAATATTTAATGCTGTTTCATAGTATTCTCTAACTTGATTGTAGGCTTCTTTATGCTCTTCTTTTTTAGAATTAACTGCTACCAATATTTTTAGACCGTTACCACTTGGACTTACAAAAGAGGCATACGTATAAGGCGCTAATCGTGATGTATTGATAGTTTCTTGTAGTTGAGGTTTTGATAATTTATCTATATCCAAAATTACATAACCACTATAAGAAGTAATTTTAGTTGCTTTTCTACCATCATCAAAAGTTCCTGAAGGTGTAAATGCTAACAGTTTATTTTTCACCTTATTGGCACTCTCATTTTTGCCATCTTTTAAATGGTTTCTTAACTTGCTAATTTGGGTTTTGTATTTCCCATCTGTTATTGCTTTGATTATTTCCTCTAAAGGTTTGTTACATTCCTTTTGAGCAAAATTTTTAAATACTGTTACGGCTGCTACCATTTTATTGCTTTTTAAGGATTAAAATTTTCTTCTCTTTTTGCTAAAGGCTTCTTTGTAGTTCTTATCTAATAGTTTTTGAACATCGCTCATTTGATAGTAGATTTTACTCCCTATTTGAGAAAATGAAACAATACCTTCATCACGCCAAGTTTGAGCGGTGCGCTTACTGATATTCATTAACTGTAAAAACTCTTGGTTGTCCAGGAATGTTTCTTCTGGAGATTTTTGATTTTCTTCTAAAGAGGACTTAATAACATCCATTTTGTTTAGAAGTTCTACATACTGCTGTTTTGATAAAATAATTGCTTCCATTGAATAATGTTTTAAAATTAATATTGCTTTGAATGCAAATATTTAAAGTATTACGCAGGTAAAACCCTTTGAATATAAAGGGTCAGAGTAGAGTGTAGAGTATAGAGTGCAAAAAAAAGCAGTTAACCTAAAAGAGATTAACCACTTTTTAATAAATAAGTTTTTTAATACTTTACCTAAAGTGTAGAGTGCTATTTGAGTGTATTTAATGCTGAATCAATGTTTTTTGAAGTAGATGGAACTTTTTGGGATCTTAATCTTTTTCTATCGTACAAACTACCCTCTTTTTGAATAAAACAATTTAGGGCTACTTCCCACTGCTTCTGCTTTAGATTTTCTACATACCCTAATTCACAATGCAATTGCTTAATAAAATAATACAACTCACTTATTTTACCTATCCACACTATTTTAGTTGTTACAATGTCGCCACTAAATACTTTTCTAAAGTTGGCTAATTCTGTGTCTTTAGCAATGAAATTTCTTTTCTTTAAAGACTTCATTAAATCTGTTAATTTTGATTGCCCTGTATTGTAATTTATGTAAGTAAAGGAATGATGTTTAGCGGTTGCTTTCACTTTCGGGGTTGCAACAGGAGTCTTTATTTTTTCAATACTCTTTAAAACTAATGGCATAACCCTATAAAGTTGAGCCTCAATGGCTATAACCATATATTTTTTGAAATTTTCAATACTATCTATTATATAACTATTATCTAATTGTGATAACTTATTCAGTTTAGTAATATCTTCAATAATAGTGTTGGGATTAGGGCGTGTATTAGACTTTATTAAAGATTCTGCTTTATCTTCAGTAATGGTATTATAAAATGAAGTAGATAAGTTATTAGTAAAATCTTTACAATAATTATCAATAAGCATATAAAAATCACCTTTAAAGCCTTTGTTTGCCTCTAAAAAATTTATTGCTTGTAGGCGTTCTAAATCATCAGGGGTTTTATAAAGTTTTTTAGATAGTTTGATTGCTTCTTTTTCACAATATTTTATTTTCTTCTTATCATTAGTAAAAGCATTTAATTCTATTCTTATTTCTTGTGGCTTATTGTTTGTAGATTTTGTGATTTCTCTATATATACTTGTTGTGATTAAACCTGTTACACTATTATCACTATTCCTTAAATACATATCTGATTCGGTATTATTAGTTTTATTTTCTTCACCGTTCGATTCTACCTTATTTAATTCTTTATTAATGATTTCTAATAGGTCTTCAATCGAAGTAAATTCATACGGGTACAGCAATTTTTCTTTATCAATATAAATTGGTTCTTCTGGATCTTCATATTCTTCTTCAAAAAAGAATTTTGTTTTCTTTAAATAGCCTAATTCTAATTGCTTTTTCTTATCGTATTTATTTTCTATTTTTTTATAAGCCCTTTCAACTTCTTCTTCTGAATAAAAACAATCCTGTGCCATTTTCATTCTCCATAAATACCAGCCAATATCCTCTTTTAGATATTCTAAAGCATCTTTCTCTAAACCTGTAATTTCTTTTATGATATTATATAGTTGTAAATTACTAATGAATTGACCTTTTAAATTATCTAAAGTTTCAGACAATTCGTCGTTTGTTTTTTTTGATTGTCTTTCATCTGCTTTAGCCTTCATTTTACCAAGAATAACATCTAATTTTGGCTTTTCATTTTCTTTTGCAACCTCTTCTAATATCGTTTTGAAAATTGAAAGCCTTTCAGCAATAGCCATAAACTTTATAAAATCATCAATTTCTTCTTTATCAAACTCATATAAATCATCATTCAGTACTACTTCAAAATACATATCATCTTCTTCATCAACTTTGGTTATTGAAGAATATTCTTTTGCAACTTCCTCTATACTTTCTGAATAACTACTAATAAAATTTCTACACAAGATATTTCTAAAATCATAAAAATCTCCGTTATGCATCTGGAGGTCATAAGGGCTTAATAAAGCAGAAACATAACCAGCAATATTAGGAGGGCATTTTGCAATTTTCTTTTGCATTTTCTTAATCTCCTTTTTAGTCAAAATATCTTTTTCAGCGTCATCAATACACGTTGAGTAAAGCATCCTATCCCTATCTGCGTGATCTAATTGTATTGAAGATAATTCGTTATCAATAACTTCAGTTATTCGCTCTAATACCCTTAATTCTATATCCGAATATGTACCCATTCTAATTGATGTATTTATCTACCGCCTTATCCAACTCGCTACTAATAATTTTTGCATAAACCTGTGTAATACCAATATCTGAATGGTCCATTAATTTAGATACGTGTTCAATTCTCATACCTTTATTTAATGCTCTTGTAGCAAAAGTATGCCGGCTAATATGAAATGATAAATTAAAAGGGAGTTCTAATCTTTTACCAAATTTAGACAAATACATTCTACTTAAAGCAATTGCACGTTGTACAGTTATTCTTCTTTGCTCTCTATCGTTAAAATAATCTTCATCAATATTGGCAAAAGGAAAAATTATATCTCCTTGCTTACTATTGGCTGTTTTATATTTCTTTAATATTTCAATTGCAACATTCCCCATTTTAATACTATGTTGCCTCCTGGTCTTTCTAATTATTTTAGTGATTTTTTGCTCTTTAGGATTGTAATTTTCCCACTTTAACTCTATAACATCACCAAACCTTAAACCGCCTACAAATACCGAGAAAATAAACATATCCTTTATTATTTGTGCCTTGTCTTTATTTGATACTTCCAGATTAATAAAAGCATCAAACTGAACATCTGTTAAATAGAGTTTTGTACTCTTTGCTTTCTTAACTTTAAACTTATCAAATGGAAAAACACTCAAAGGTATTAAATCTTCTCTTTGTGCTTCTCTAAACATTAAATTTAGAATCTTTAAAGAAAAATTTATTGTAGTGTTATTATTTCCTAATGTACTACTACAATAGCCTGCGTAATCTTTTAGAGTACCTACTGTAATATCTTCAAACATCACTTCTCTATGACCTATAAACTTTTCAAACTTTTTAAGGTAGTTTTTATAATTGGTGTAGGTTGATAATGCAAGTGTGTCCTTTTGTTTCTCACAACGGTTAAATGAGTACTCAAAAAAGTTAGTAAGCGGTTTGCCTTTAATGGCTTCTTTTAGTTTTCTTGCTGATGCTGGTCTATTCCTTCTTTCTAAATCGGCAACTTCACCTTGTGCATCTGCAATCTTTTGAGATAGATATGCGTTTAATCTTGTAGAATTACTGTGAT
Source organism: Flavobacteriaceae bacterium (assembly GCA_016744615.1). Classification (GTDB taxonomy): domain Bacteria; phylum Bacteroidota; class Bacteroidia; order Flavobacteriales; family Flavobacteriaceae; genus Lutimonas. Next base: position 4,176 of record JADGEA010000036.1, on the reverse strand, counting down.
TCTTTTTTACTTTTTGTCTATCTTCATCCCATTCATTAGGTTGTAGTTTTAAACTCAATGAAATGAATTTTGTTTTGCGGTCTTTTATTACTCTAATATAAAGAGGGGATTCTCCTGCTTTATCGAGTTTGTTTTTCCGTAGTATTAATTTTATTGAAGACATAAAGTGTTGTATTATAGGAGAGCAAAGCGATGCAATCAAGTAACAAGGTACAACAATAGGTACAACAAACAATGCTTTTTATGGTATTTAATTACATTTGATTGCATTACATAAAAGAACAAAACCCTATATATAAAGGGTTTAAGTGAAATAAGAAGTAAAAGAGTGATTTAACTATACAACAACGTGTATAAATCATTGGGCAATAAGTGATTAAATCAAAGTTTGTGCATATTAACAAAGTAAGTAATAAACCGAAAATGAAGTGCTTTTAAACGCCCAACGCTTCATACACAAACCGTTGTGTGCAAGCTTAGTACACTCATGTTTATAAAATATAACAAATGAAATGAGAGTTAAAACTATAAAATTTTTATCAGACTACAAGCAATTTAAGAAAGGTCAATTATTTCATTTTTCCTCGGACAAAAAAGGAATTACTGGACATAGTAAAAGTAATTTTTCTGTTTTGGTTGGAAGAAATGGAAGTGGCAAAACTACATTAATGAGCCTTATTCCAACATTATTTCATTACATTGAAAGATATAATGGAAAAATACCTGCTGACTTTGAACTAACTTATATAGTCAATCAGCCTAATAGTGATATTGAAGTTAAAATTAGTCATTTTGAAAATTTAATTCGAGTTACAGTTCCTAATCGTTTTAAGAATGTTCAAGTCGTACCTAGAAGAACCCCAAACACTAATGATTTTTCAGTAATAAATAGAAAAGAACCATATATTCATTGTTTCATGAATACACACCATTGGCTGTTGTTTCATCAACATTCTCTTTACACGGAGAATATCCTGTTGCAAGACCATTTAATTATCAAGGGCATCAAATTGTTTCTGACCAATCAATAACCAACATTTATGGGAAAAATCATTATGATATAGGTTCAATTTCACTAGGAATTTTACGCTTCATTAAACTATTCTTTGATTCAAAAAGTGAGATAAAAGATTTACTCAAATTGTTTGATTTAAAATTCACGAATAGAGTATTGCTGAAATATTTTGGCGAACCTCCAAACTGGGTGAATGTTAATAGAAGTTGGCTTAAAAAGCATGATGATGAAATTCAAATGGAAGAAGCATATTTAAATGATATTGAATTTGAGAGATATGGACGAAAAATTAGTTTGAGTAACATGAGTTCGGGCGAAAAGATGTTATTGTTAAGGGCTCTATCGATATTAAATTCAATTGAAGACAATTCAATTGTAATTATAGAAGAACCTGAATTACATTTGGACCAGATATGGAACAGACAGTTAACCACCTTGTTCAATATTTTATATAAGGGTTATAATTCACATATTATAATTGCAACTCATGATTACTCAATTATTAATTCAGTTCCTCAAGACAATATTATATTGCTTGAAAACGGAAAAAGGAAAAGATTAAACGAAAGCACCTTTCTTGCCTCATATGACGAATTGTTCCGAATACTTTATGGAGAGAAATTTAAGGAAAATAAAATAGAAGATGAATTTCTTTCTTCCATTTCAAAAAAGAATATCGAAGAATTAAAAAGAGATTATAAAGAACTTGGAAACTCAGTTTATAAGTATTTAGTGTTTAGAGAAATAAAAACTAAGAGTTGATATAATGTGGCAAGTTAATAATGAAGTAAATAAGACAGTTTTAATAAGCTATGGTGTTTTGATTTCAAGTTTTTTCAGGCTTGCCATTCAAATATCCAAACAGTCTAATAAATCAACTCTACTAGCAGATGGTGATTTCCTTTCAAATGAATTCAAAAAAACAGCCTATTTAGATGCTCGGTTACTTACGATAAATATAAGTGCCCAAGATCAAATAAAACCATTAATTGAAGAAATAGTTTGTTTAAACACTACTATTCTTAAAGAACAATTTGAAATATATAAATATCAAAATAAGGAGGTCTCTAATAAAAATTACAATCTTGTTCAATTACAACACCCAGATTGCTTAAAGAAAATTTTTAAGGATTACTTCTATACTAAATTTTTTGGAATTGATTGGATATGGTCTGAGTTAATAGAAACAGAATATACAAGAAGTATGTTTAAAACGAATTTCAAGGAAGAGAATAAATTGTATGTATGTTCTTATTGTGATACTGATACTATTTCAAATGCAAGAAATGCTTGGATTGAGCATTTTCTTCCAAAAAGTAAATTTCCATTTATTTCTTGTAATCCATTTAACCTAATCCCTTCTTGTACCGCATGTAATGTAGCAGGTTCTGGTAAAGGAGAAAATATAAAAAACCCAATTGTCAGCCAATACAACAGACAGATTGGTGACTATCTAGAATTTGAATATGAAGATGGAGAAATTCTCATTAAGAACAATACAGATGACAACATTGAGAATTTTATAGAACTACTGAAATTGCGAAATAGATATAAGGAAGAAAGTGTTAACTCCCGTATATTATCTACATTGAAGATTAATTATAGTAATGCTTTAGGACAAAAAAACAAAAATGATTTCAATAAGGATATCTTTTTTGATTTTCTTCATGATATGGGTCGAAATAATGGATTGTATTTTGTTCAGAAAGATTTGTTAAAGTATATAGATGAAATATAAAAGCCAGCACACAACAATACCTATACTGCATACCGCAATTAGTTGTAAATATGAAGTTTATGCATATTAATAGAGTATATTTGTAAACAGAAAGATTAGTAATATTAAGGCGGTACGCAGCATAGCCACAACGTTGTAAAACATTTAAGAAAAAACCTACGAATGAAATTATTATTAAAAATATTAAAGTGGATTGGTAAAATTATAGCTGGATTTATTATTCTACTATTGATATCAGGATTATTCTTTCGATTATTTAGTTCAAAACCAGTTCCACCAGGAAAATTAGTTGATGTCAATGGAACTAATCTTCACATAAGAGCAGAAGGTAAAAAAAATGATTTACCTACTCTTATTCTTGAAGCAGGAGCAGGCAGTAATACAGATATGTTGCATTGGATTGCGGAAGGATTGAAGAAAAATATGAGAGTTATTCGTTATGATAGAGAAGGAAAGTGGTTTAGCGAATCAACAAAAGACAGTATTACACCAGAATTTTATGCCAATCAACTACATCAATTACTTGAGAAAAGTGGCGAAAAACCACCATATATATTAGCAGGACATTCTATGGGTGGACCATACAACCGAATATTTAGAGACTTATATCCCAATGAAGTAAAAGGAATGGTCTTTATAGATTCGAGTCATCCTGAACAATGGAATAGATTAGCACAAAAAGAGTTATTTAGTGAAAATCAAATATTGCTCGTAAAAACCATTGCGACCCTTTCGGATATGGGAATAGTTGGAGCTTACAATAAACTATTTGAATCAGAACCTGCGAATGATGGCTTACCAAAAGATTGTCATATTCGTGCACATAATCTTACTGCATATTCTGGAAAGGTTTTTCGTAGATACATAAAAGAAAATGACATTAATGATAAAGTTCTTTTGAGAGCAGGTCAAACCAAAAATTTAGATTCTTTACCTGTATTAGTTTTTACTGCAACTGAACAGTATAAGGAATCTCAAAAAGAAAAATATAGAAATCAAGGAATAGACCCAGACGAGCAAATTGAAATATGGTTCGAAATGCAAAAAGAATTGAAGGAACTATCTACAAATGGGAAACAATTTGTTATTGAGTCTAATCACGGTTCAATAATTACAGAAAAAGAAAATGCAGAAATAATTAATAAAGAAATATTATTAATGGCTGAAACTATTAAGTAGGAAAAAAAACGTTTTACAACACCGTGTATAGTTAATTGCTTGGTAATAGCTTACTTATGAAAATCCTAGCGGATTTTCTATTCGGTTTTTATTTGCTATTTTTAGTGCTTAAACCACGCAACTAACCATACACAAACACGTTACCCACAATCCCCCTACTGAAAAAATTCCGTTGAATATTTTAGCTAACGAGTAAGTATCTTTGTGAGGAGTTCCTTGCAAAGACCGGTTTTTTAAATGGTGC
>JADGEA010000486.1 GCA_016744615.1 Flavobacteriaceae bacterium | reverse complement strand
CAATTGCAGTAGAAGAAGGCATGAAAGAAAAAGCCGCTGAATTTAAACAGCAGGGTAGTGAAATTTATCAATAGCTAACAAAAAACCTGACAGGTTTTTTTCTCGTTCCCACGCTCCAGCGTGGTAACGCATGTGCTGACGCTCCAGCGTCAAGTCACTATTTGCCATTAAGCTTGATTCACATTTTGCTACTGGACGCTGGAGCGTCCACACACGCATTCCCACGCTGGAGCGTGGGAACGAGATAAATTTCATTATGAATGAACCACTAAAAAACCTTTATAATAAAGTTTTCTTGCAAAGCCTATTATTAGAAATAACAAAAGTTTATAAAGAGTTTGATCAGCAAGCTTTTAGTCGCGCTATTTTTGATAGCGGCTGGGAATCAAAAGAATTAAAGCAAAGAATGCGGCATATTACTGAATGTCTTCATCAATATTTGCCACCAGATTATCAATCAGCCTTAGAGATATTAAAACCAGTTGCTACTAAATTCAATGGTTTTCAATATATGTTGTTTCCATATTTTGTAGAATTATATGGGCAAGATGATTGGCAAAATTCTCTACCTGCATTAGCACATTTTACTAAATATTCAAGTTCAGAGTTTGCAGTTCGCCCTTTTATTGTTCAAGATGAACAGCGAATGATGCAACAAATGGCAAAATGGGCACAAGACAAAAATCATCATCTCAGACGCTTAGCCAGTGAGGGTTGTCGCCCTCGTTTGCCTTGGGCTATGAGTTTACCTAATTTCAAAAAAAATCCTAGCCCAATTATTCCAATTTTGGAACAACTAAAACAAGATCCAAGTGAATATGTTCGTAGAAGCGTTGCTAATAATTTAAATGACATATCAAAAGATCATCCCGATTTAATACTGCAACTCAGCAAAAAATGGATAGGAAACAACAAACAAACAGATTGGATTATTAAACATGCTTGTCGAACTTTACTCAAATCAGGCAATACAGCGGCATTAAGTTTATTTGGCTTTGAAAAACCAACAGAATTGCAAATAAATAAATTTAGCTTATCAGCAGATACAATCACGATAGGTGAAGATTTAAACTTCTCATTTGAATTACAAACTAAGTCATCCAAACTAGGAAAACTTAGAATTGAATATGCAATTTATTATGTAAAATTATCCAAAAAAGTCTTCAAAATATCTGAAGCCGATTATCAAGCTCAATATAAAAAAGTAAGCAAAAAACATAGCTTCAAAGATTTAAGCACCAGAAAACATTATCCCGGCAAACATAAAATCAGTATAATTATAAATGGTTGTGAAATGGCGGAATTGATTATTGTAATATGTTGAAACGTTTTTTAGACACCAGAAAGAATTTACATTATGATGTATGGAATATAACGGCTCTAAATAAAT
>JADGEA010000485.1 GCA_016744615.1 Flavobacteriaceae bacterium | reverse complement strand
AAGTTCGGTATTAACCCACACTCTACTAAAAATAAACGCAAAGCTGAAGAACTAATATACTATGGTACTATTGCAGCCTGATTTTATAACGAAGTATTGGCAATGAAACAGGATTAAATATCCATGTAAGTCATTTTCCACCAGGAACAAGCAAATGGAACAAAATAGAGCATAGACTTTTTTCATATATTTCTAAGAACTGGAGAGCCAAACCTCTAGTTTCATTAAGTGTTATTGTAAGCTTAATAGGTGCTACTACAACAGAAAAAGGATTAACGGTAAGGGCAAATGCAGATAATAAAATTTACAAAACAGGTATTAAAGTAACCGAACAGGAAAAGGAAAGTATAAATATAGAAAGAGATGATTTTCATGGTGAATGGAACTACTGCATTAAGCCATATTTGTAAACTTTATTTATTGACAACTCCTTAAATGCAATTTCGCATAAAGACTATTCAAGTGGTTTCCCTATTCAAATAAGTGTTTATAAAGACAAACTAATGATTTGGAATGAAGGACAACTCCCTGAAAATTGGACAACGGAAAAATTAACGCAAAAGCATTCATCAAAACCTTACAATCCAGATATTGCCAATGCTTTTTTTAGAAGTGGATATATTGAATCTTGGGGAAGAGGAACAATAAAAATAATTGAAAAATGTATTGAAGTTGGCTTACCAAGTCCTTTATATCATTATGACGGTTCAGATTTTTCAGTAGAATTTAGAAAAGATCTATATCATAAAGAATATTTACAAACTCTAAACCTGAATGAGAGACAAATAAAAGCCATTCTTTATGTAAAAGGAAATGAGAAAATTACAAATAGTGAGTATCAGAAAATAAATGATTGCTCTCGGAATACAGCAAGTAATGACCTTTCTGAATTAGTTGAAAAAGAATTATTAAAACCAAGCGGACAAAAAGGAGCAGGTGCTTTTTATAGTCTGAATTGAATTGCACATTAATTGCACATATTGCACAATTGACAAACTGAATGAAGGAAATAGCCAACGCATAAAGCCATACACATTTGCAATCGCTACAGCCAATGCTCAAGCCAAAATTGCAAAAGAGTATGTCTTTGCTAACGCTATCAACAGAACGGAAAAGAAAGCCCAGACAGCTAACAAAGGCTATACCCAATAAGGGTTTTTGTGAGAGTTTGATAGTAAATACAAATAATAAAAATTAGTAATAAACTGAAACGGAAGTGCTTCGAAACCCCTTACTGGGCATAGCCAAACCGTTACCTGCAATCCCCCTACTGAAAAAATTCCGTTGAATATTTTAGCTAACGAGTAAGTATCTTTGTGAGGAGTTCCTTGCAAAGACCGGTTTTTTAAATGGTGCTTTTCAAAGTCCGAGCGCAATCAAGGTCAGTTTG
>JADGEA010000035.1 GCA_016744615.1 Flavobacteriaceae bacterium | reverse complement strand
GAACTGAAGTTAATTCACTATTTTTAGTGACTGCATTGGTTTTCTTCATTAGAAAAATAAGTTGAATTATTCATCTAATATACTGAAAACCAATGTTTTATTCTAATTTCTTAACGCTTAATTTGTTGAAAATCAGCGAATTGTATTTTTGTCATGTACTAAAGTCAAAAGTATAAATAACACAGCTTTTCATGTCGTTTTATGCCCAAAAATATAAGGAAAAGCATTAAATAAAATCAATTGGCTACACATCATATAAATTATTATATCTAAACTAACACTAATTAACTTCAAATTTAATTGCAAACATTATTTTTTTGATTAAATTTGCACTCTCAAAATGGCGTCATGGCCGAGCGGCTAGGCTGGGCTCTGCAAAAGCTCCCACAGCGGTTCGAATCCGCTTGACGCCTCACTCAAAACCACACTACCTAACTTGTTGTAAGTGTGGTTTTTTTGTTTTATTTAACATATTATTACTATATTTTTTTGCATATTTGCGTGGTTAAATTTTTTCAATGCATATCTACCCCATAGAAACAGGAAACTTCAAATTAGATGGTGGTGCCATGTTTGGAGTTGTACCAAAAATTATTTGGCAAAAGACCAACCCTGCTGATAGTAATAATTTAATTGATATGAGCATGCGATGTATGCTGATCGAGGATGGAAATCGTTTAGTATTAATTGATAATGGTACAGGCAATAAACAATCTGATAAATTTTTTGGCTATTATTTTCCTTTCGGAGATGACACTTTAGACAGGTCATTAAAAAAAAGAGGTTTTCATCGTGATGATATTACAGATGTTTTCTTAACACATCTTCATTTTGATCATTGCGGCGGTAGCATTCAGTGGAACAAAAATAGAACAAGTTATGAACCAGCTTTTAAAAATGCTAGATTCTGGAGTAATGAAAATCACTGGAAATGGGCTACTGAACCCAATCCGCGTGAAAAAGCTTCCTTTTTAAAAGAAAACATCCACCCTATTGAAAGTAGCGGACAGCTTAATTTTGTAGATATTCCCGAAAATAAATATCTACAAAACTCAGATATAGGTTTTGATATCTTTTTTGCTGACGGACATACCGAAAAACAAATGATTCCTCATATCCAATACCAGGATAAAACAATTGTTTTTGTAGCAGATCTGTTACCAACTGTAGGACATATTCCACTACCATATGTAATGGGATATGATACCCGACCACTATTAACCATGGATGAAAAGGAAAAATTTCTGCAAAAAACAGCTGATAACAATTATCACTTATTTTTGGAACATGATGCTGTAAATGAAATCTGTACCGTAAAACATACCGAAAAAGGAGTGCGATTAGACCAAACTTTCAAATTCAACGAAATATTCAAATAATAAATAATCAAAATAATAAATAAAAATGATAAATAAAAAATTACTATTAGGCTTAGGTTTTGCTATAATTCTTTCAAGTTGTAGCACTACCAAAAATATACACAGTGTTGCCGTACCTCAAGGATCAACGGCTGCCGTTACTATTCCTGCAAAAAAAGGAACAATGTCAACAGAGGAAATTCAAAATTGGCCTCACGCTGATATAATGACAGATTCCGTTCCGGGAATGAGTTTAGATAAAGCATACCAATTTGTGGCAAACAAAAAAGCGACTACTGTAGTTGTTGCTGTAATTGATTCAGGAATTGACATCAATCATGAAGATCTAAAGGACAATGTTTGGGTAAATAGCGATGAAATTGCCAACAATGGAAAAGACGATGACAAAAACGGTTATATTGATGATATTCACGGTTGGAACTTTTTAGGAGGGAAAGGAGAAGCTACTCCTGAACAATTAGAAGTTACCAGAATTTACAAAAATCTTAATGCTAAATATGGTGACAAACCTGAAGGTCAGATTACTGCAAAAGACAAAGAAGAATATGCTTATTACACTAAAGTAAAAAAAGATTTTGAGAAAAGAGTTAAAGAGGCCAAATTAAACTATGAAGGTTATGTTTCTACAAATAAAATGATAGAAGATGCAGACAAGGAAGCTATTAAAAAACTAAATAAAAATGTTTATACCATAGCAGATCTAAATGCTTTGGATCCTGCTGAAAGATCTCCAATATTAATGAGAATACTTGCTGATGGTGCTACTGTAGAAGATGTATATAAACAACTTGAAGGTGGTTTAAAATATTATGGATCTCAGGTTAATACAATGTATAACCTTGATTTTAATGGAAGAACTACCGGTGATGACCCATCTAATATCAATGATGTTTCTTACGGAAATTCATATACAGTCGGTTCTTTAGAGGATGAAATGCACGGTACTCACGTTTCAGGAATAGCTTTAGCTACAAGAAATAATGGTAAAGGAATGAATGGTGTTGCAAACAATGTAAAACTTTTAACTGTTCGTGCAGTACCTGATGGTGACGAATACGACAAAGATGTAGCACTTGCTATAAAATATGCTGTTGACAACGGTGCAAAAGTGATCAATATGAGTTTTGGTAAAAGTTACTCACCAAATAAAGAATGGGTTTATGATGCTTTTAGATATGCAGCAAGCAAAGATGTTTTACTGGTACATGCTGCCGGTAATGATGGTAAAAATATTGATAAAAGTGACAATTTCCCAACGGATTCAGATGATAAAGTAAAAGAATATGTTGACAATGTAATTACTGTTGGAGCAATGACTCGTCAATATGATGAAAATTTAGTTGCTTCATTTTCAAATTATGGGAAATTGAATGTTGATATTTTTGCTCCGGGATTGGAAATTTATTCTACTATCCCAAATAACGAATACAAATCTATACAGGGAACTTCTATGTCTGCTCCAGAAGTTACTGGTGTTGCTGTATTAGTTCGTTCATATTATCCACAACTTTCTGCTAGTCAGGTTAAACATATTTTAATGAATTCTGGTATCAAAGTTGGTTTTGATGTTATTCTTCCAAAAAGTGATGGTAAAAAGGTTCCGTTTAGTGACCTTTCCGTTTCCGGAAGAGTTTTAAATGCTTATAATGCATTAAAAATGGCAGATCAAATGGTGAACGGTAAATAATATAATTAACAAAATTATTAGTCAGAGCCTGACTAATATTCACATTGAATATTAGTCGGGCTCTAATTTTTTTAAAAAAACCCAATGAAAAACATTCTCTTTTCAATTATTACTCTGGTTAGTTTTTCTTTATTTTCTCAAAACGATATCTACTGGCAACAGCATGTTGATTACACAATGGATATCGATATGAATGTAGAAAACTATCAGTTTGATGGATTACAAAAACTGGTTTACACCAATAACTCACCTGATGATCTAAACAAAGTTTTTTATCATTTACAATTCAATGCTTTTCAGCCTGGGAGCCAGATGGATATGCTATTACAAAATATTGTTGATCCTGACGGAAGAATGGTAAATAATATAGGTACTAAAAAAAAACCTGTTTATGAAAGTAGAATTTCAAAATTAAAACCGGATGAAATTGGCTATCAAAAAATCATATCCTTAAAACAAAATGGGAAACCAGTTCCATTTGAGGTAATCGGAACCATTTTGAAGGTCACATTAAATACATCTATCAAAGCCGGTAAGAAAGCAACATTTGAAATGAAATTCAAAGGACAGCTTCCTATTCAAATTAGGAGATCGGGAAGAAATAATGCCGAAGAAGTTGCTTTATCCATGGCTCAATGGTATCCAAAACTTGCTGAATATGATAAAGAAGGTTGGCATGCCAATCAATATATAGCTCGTGAATTTCACGGTGTTTGGGGAGATTTTGATGTTACTATTCATATGGATAAAGATTACACCGTTGGTGGTACAGGATATTTGCAAAATCCTCAACAAGTTGGTCATGGTTATGAAAATACATCTAAAAAGTTAAATTTACCAAAAGGCAACAAGTTAACCTGGCATTTTAATGCTCCAAATGTTCATGATTTTACCTGGGCTGCAGATAAGGATTATTTACATGATATTATACAGGTCCCAAACGGAACAACTCTTCATTTTTTATATAAAAACAATACTGAAATAATCGATAATTGGAAAAAAATGCAGAAAATGGCTGTCAAAACAATGCAGTTCTATAATAAAATAGTTGGCGAATATCCTTATAAGCAATATTCCATCATTCAGGGTGGAGATGGAGGAATGGAATACGGCATGTGCACTCTTGTAAATGGAAACGTCTCTTACAATTCATTGGTTGGCACAATGAAACATGAAATGGCACATTCATGGTTCCAGTTTGTTTTGGCTACCAATGAAATTAAACATTCATGGATGGATGAAGGTTTCACCTCCTACATTTCTTCACTTGCCTCTTATGAATTAAATGACAAGAAAAATGGAAAAATAAATTTTGAAAGAACTTATATGACCTATAATTACCTTGTAAAATCAGGTAAAGAAGAGCCTTTAACTACACAAGCCGATCGTTTTAATACAAATATGGCATTTAGTATCGCAAGCTACGTAAAAGGGCAGATCTTTTTATCTCAATTGGGTTATATCATAGGAAAAGAAAATTTAGCAAAAACACTTAAAAAATTCTTTAATGATTTTAAATTTAAACATCCAAATCCAAATGATATCAAGAGAGTTGCAGAAAAAATTTCAGGTATCCAGCTAGACTGGTATTTAAATGAATGGGTGGAAACTACGCATACCATTGATTATGCTGTAAAATCAGTTTCCAATAATAAAATTACCCTAAATAGAATTGGTCAAATGCCAATGCCTATTGATGTGAAAATAACATATACTGATGGAAGTTCAGAAGATTTTTATATACCTCTCCAAATGATGTTAGGTAAAAAACCAACCCAAGCTAATACCTTATCTTACTGGGGTTGGGCAAATCCGGAATTTACTTTTACGGTTAATAAATCTGTGGAAAAAGTAGAGATAGACAGCAGTCTTTTAATGGCTGATGTGGATAGAAGCAATAATATTTTTGAGATAAAATAACTTTACACCAAAATAAAACCCGATAAGCAAAAGCTTATCGGGTTTTTTATGAATTAAATTGAAATACTATTTCAATTTCTTTTTCACTTCTACTTCTTGGAATGCTTCAATAACATCATTAACCATAATATCATTATAATTTTTCACCTGCATACCACAATCATACCCTTTTGAAACTTCCTTTGCATCATCTTTAAATCGTTTAAGTGATGAAAGTAGGCCGGTAAATATAACAACATTATCTCTTAACAATCTTATTCTTGAGTTTCTAAATATCTTACCGTCAAGAACCATACAACCTGCAATCGTACCAACCTTAGATATTTTATAGGTTTCTCTTATTTCAGCTGTACCAGTAATTTCTTCAACAATATCAGGAGAGAGCATACCTTCCATTGCATCCTTCACCTCATCAATTACCTTATAGATAATAGAATAGTTTCGGATATCAATTTCTTCTTTCTCAGCAATCTGACGAGCACTTCCTGTTGGTCGTACATTAAATCCAATAATAATTGCTTCAGAAGCAGATGCTAATAAAACATCTGACTCGGTAATTGCACCAACTCCTTTATGGATAATATTAACCTGAATTTCTTCAGTAGATAATTTTTGTAAGGAATCTGTCAATGCTTCTACAGATCCGTCCACATCACCTTTAAGTATAATATTTAATTCTTTAAATCCTCCAAGAGCAATACGTCTTCCAATTTCATCTAAAGTGATATGACGTTGCGTACGAACAGATTGTTCACGACTTAATTGAGATCGCTTAGAAGCAATTTGTTTTGCTTCTCTTTCGTCAAGATAAACCTTGAATTTATCCCCTGCCTGAGGAGCTCCATCTAAACCAAGTACAGATACAGGTGTTGAAGGTCCAGCTTCTTTAATATTTTTACCTCTTTCATCCTGAAGTGCTTTAACCTTTCCTGAGTGTTTTCCGGCTAGTAAAAAATCTCCAACTCTTAAGGTTCCTGCATCCACAAGAATAGTAGAAACATAACCCTTTCCTTTATCAAGGAATGCTTCGACAACAGATCCAGTCGCTAATTTATCAGGATTTGCTTTAAGTTCTAACAATTCTGCTTCAAGTAATATTTTCTCTAAAAGATCACTCACACCTGTTCCTTTTAAAGCAGATACATCGTGTGATTGAATTTTACCACCCCAATCTTCTACAAGTAAATCCATTTGAGCAAGCTCTTCTTTTACTTTATCAGGATTCGCATCTGGTTTATCAATTTTATTTATCGCAAAAACAATTGGTACGCCTGCAGCTTGTGCATGACTGATTGCTTCTTTTGTTTGAGGCATAATGGAATCATCTGCAGAAATTACAATAACTGCAATATCAGTTACCTGAGTACCACGGGCACGCATTGCTGTAAATGCTTCGTGACCTGGTGTATCTAAAAATGTAATTCTTTGTCCATCTTCCAGCTCAACTGCATAAGCTCCAATATGTTGTGTAATTCCACCAGATTCTCCAGCAATTACATTTGCTTTACGAATATAATCCAGCAAGGATGTTTTACCATGATCTACGTGCCCCATAACGGTAACAATAGGATCTCTTGGTTTTAGATCTTCCGGTTTGTCAACTATTTCCTCTTCTGCTTCTTCAACCTCAGCGCCTACAAATTCAACCTGATAACCAAATTCTTCAGCAACAATAGTAAGTGTTTCTGCATCAAGCCTTTGATTCATTGAGATCATTAAACCCAATGACATACATGCTGAGATCACCTGGGTTACAGAGATACTCATCATAGTAGCTACCTCATTTGCTGTAACAAATTCAGTTACCTTAATCACCTTACTATCAGCTTCTTGTTGTTCTATCTCCTTTTCTGTTTGCTGGCGGTGTAAATCTCTTTTCTCTCTACGGTATCTAGCTCCTTTACCTTTTTTAGATTTTCCTTGTAATTTTTCAAGAGTTTCTCTTACTTGTTTTTGAACTTCTTCAGCTGAAGGCTCTTCCTTTACAATTGGTCTTCTTTTTCCTGCACCTCCTTTAGCTAATTTACCTCTAGCGGTAGTTTGTTGCCCTTGATTTTTCTTATAATCTACACGAGGTTTATGAATTCTTTTTCTTTTTTTCTTTGCTGCATTTCCACTACCGGTCTTTTCCTTATCTTTTTTCTCAACAGGTTTTTTCTTTGGTCTGTTAAATTGAGTTAAATCAATTGTTTCTCCTGTTATTCTAGGTCCGCTTAGTTTTTCGTATTTTGTTTTTAAGGTTTCAGCTTCTTCAGGTAATTTTACTTCAACATCTTTTTTCTCAACAGGTTTTTTTTCAACAGGTTTTTCGGATTCTACTCTTTTTGCTTCTTCCTTTTCTGCTATTTTAGGTTGTTGTTTCTTCTTTGGCTCAATATCAATCTTGCCAATTTTTTTCAGCCCCTGTAATTTTTTCTCTCCTTTAATTATTTCAATCTTCTCTTCTTTTACCTCTTCTTTGATTGTTTCTTTTGGAGCAACTTCTTCTTTTACCTCTACTTGTTTTGCCTTAGGTTCAATATCTATTTTACCAACTGTTTTTGGACCAGAAATTTTTTCAGACTCTGTTTTAAATATCTCATTCCTTTTGGCTTCTTCTCTTATTCTTTTTTCTTCTGCCTCTCTTTCCTGAGCTAAACGAATTTCTTCTTTTTCTTTACGCTTTTCCTCACCAATTTCTTTAGAAGCAACTTTTTTACTTTTATCTGTTTGAAACTCATCTGAAAGAATAGTATAAACATCCATAGAAACTTTTGTAGTAGGACGAGCATCAATATCTACTCCCTTGCCGGCAAGGAACTCCACAGCTCTATCCAGAGAAATATTTAGTTCTCTTAAAACCTTATTAAATCGTTGTGGTTTATATTCAGTCATAAAATTATTTAATGTGAAACCTCTAATTAATTGCTTGCTTTTAAATCATTATGATTCAAATTCTTCTCGTAAAATTCTTTGAACCTCCATAATTGTTTCTTCTTCCAAATCGGTCCTTTTAGTCAATTCAAATAGATCAAGATCTAAAACACTTTTTGCTGTATCTAATCCAATATTCTTGAACTCATTAATTACCCATCCTTCGATTTCATCTGAGAACTCAGTCAATTCAACATCATCTTCAACACCTTCTCTTTGCACATCTATCTCATATCCTGTTAATTGACTTGCAAGACGGATATTTACACCACCTTTTCCAATCGCTTTTGAGACTTCTTCGGGTTTTAGAAAAACATCTACTCTTGGCCTTTGTCCGTCAACAGCTTCATGTATCTTGATAGACACCACTTTAGCCGGACTTAAAGCACGTTTTATAAATTGTTCATCAATTTTAGTATAATTGATTACATCAATATTTTCATTACCTAATTCTCGTACAATTCCATGAATTCTGGATCCTTTCATCCCCACACAGGCACCAACCGGATCAATTCTGTCATCATAAGAATCTACCGCTATTTTAGCTTTCTCTCCTGGTATTCTGGCAACACGTTCTATGGTGATCAGACCATCAAAAACTTCCGGAATTTCCTGTTCAAATAATTTCACCAAAAACTCAGGAGCAGTTCTTGATAAAATAATCGATGGCTTATTCCCTCTAAGTTCAACACTTTTAATGATTCCTCTAATAGATTCTCCTTTACGGAAAAAATCAGATCTTATTTGCTCGCTTTTTGGTAATACCATTTCATTACCGTTATCATCCAATAAAATTACTGCATTGTGACGAACATGATGCACCTCTGCACTATACAATTCGCCTTCCAGCTCTTTGTACTGTCTGAAGATATTTGTGTTATCATGCTCATGAATTTTTGAGATCAAATTTTGACGTAAAGCTAAAATCGCTCTTCTTCCAAGATCTACTAATTTCACCTCTTCGGATGCTTCTTCACCAGCCTCAAAATCTGGTTCAATTTTTATTGCATCAGATAACGAAATTTCTTCATTATCATCTTCAACCTCACCATCCTCTACAATTAATCTGTTTCTCCAGATCTCTAAATCTCCTTTATCCGGGTTAATAATGATATCAAAATTATCATCCGATCCGTATTTTCGTTTTAAAGCTGCTCTAAAAACTTCTTCAAGTATTGCCATAAGTGTAACTCTATCAATACTTTTTTCATCCTTAAATTCTGAAAATGATTCAATTAATGCAATATTCTCCATTATATCTTTTTTAAAAAATAAGCTTAACTTTTGCTTGTTTTATTTCATTTAGTGGTATTCGTTTTTCTTTTACCACAGTTACTTTTCCTTTTCCTATAGGTTTAGGTTCGCGAGCTTTCCATTTTAATAAAATTTCGGTCTCACTAACTTCAATCAATTTTCCTTCAAATTTCTCATTTTCAGTTCTTACTGTCAAAGTCCTGTTCATATTCTTATTATACTGTCGGGGATCAACCAATGGGTCTGTAACATTAGGAGTTGTTACTTCCAGTGAGAAATCTTCTTCATCACGATCTAAATTATGTTCAACATGCCTGCTTATTCTTATACATTCGCTAAGCGGAACACCTGAATCTCCATCTACAACAACCAGTATACCATTGTTTTCCGAAAATTTCAAATTAATTAAAAACAAAGTGCTATTTTCTTCAATAGCTTCATTAACTAGGGTTACAACTTTGTTTTTCATTCGATTTTTTGTATAAAAAGAGGGGACTTTTTGTCCCCTCCAACTCAATTCCGTCGTAAATTTCGCTGCAAATATACTAATTCCTTTTATAATGACAAAAATCATCTTAAAATTAAGTAAAATTCCGTAATTTTATATAATTCAATTATAAATATTTATGTTATGAAACGAATATTAGTTCCAGTAGACTTTTCAAAAGAGGCAGAATGCGCAGCAAGAGTTGCAGCAAGTATTGCCAAAAGAACAGGTAGTGACATTTTTTTATTGCACATGTTAGAACTTCCTGTTAACACAATTGACCCAGCTGAATTTACCAGTATCAGAAGTGAACCACAAATTATTTATTTCATGAAATTAGCCCATGAGAAATTTGATAAATTCAAAAAGCTTCCTTTCTTCAAAGGGATAAAAGTTGTTGAATCTGTTCAGTTCCACCGAGCTTTCTCAGGAATTATAGACGAGAGTAAAAAGAACAAAATCGACTTAATCGTAATGGGCTCACAAGGTGTTTCCGGATTACAGGAAATGTTTATTGGTTCCAATACTGAAAAAGTTGTTCGAAATTCTGATATCCCGGTTCTTGTTATCAAAAAAGGAAAAGATATATTTGATGCCAAAAGTATTGTATTTGCCTCTGATTTTAAAAAGGAGGGCAAAAAGGTATTTCCAAAAATAATAGAATTTGCCAAATTATTTGATGCTACAATTCATTTTCTTTATGTTAATACTATTCATAACTTTAATACGACCAGAGAAATAGAGAAAAAAATGAATAAATTTATAAAGGGTTTTGATATAAAAAATTACACAAAAACCATCTATAATGATATTTCTGTTGAAAAAGGAATTTTAAGTTATTCGCGTAAAATTAATGCAGATCTGATTGCTTTAAATACACATGGGAGAAGTGGCCTTTCACAATTATTCAATGGCAGTATTGGTCAGGAATTAACAAATCATGCCCTTAGACCAGTGATTACTTTTAAAATGTAGATTTTTTTAAATATTCTTAAATGAAAATATATTAGTTGTTATTGATTTTGGAGATGAAGAGGAATTACTAGTGAAAAGCAATTGAATTAGGTCAAAAATCTGGATCGTTCACGCATCTGCGCCTGATCTCGATTTTGTGAGTTTTGAAGCTGATCCGAAAAGCGTAAGAGATGAATGCGCTAAAGCTTTATTCAAGAGAATAGAGCCATTAGCGCTTTAACTGATATGGTAAAATCTAAAGGGGTAGATGCCGTTGGCTTATTGATCAAAGGATCAACTATTGAGTTTATTTTGAAATAGTTAGAAAAATTAAGTGCGGATATTTTAATAATTGAACATAAGAAACACTGCTTTATCGAAAAACTGATCAAAGGAAGTGTTTCCGGCGGAGTACTTCAACATTTCATAATACCAGTGTTGATCATACCAATAAATAACTAGTGCCAATTACAATTTTGACTGGTAAAGGGAATCCTATAAACGTTTCTCTATACCAGTCTTATACTTCTATGGATAACCAGAATTACTTATTTTTTAACCCTGATAAATTGTAGATAATCATCGTTTTTTACGGCAATAATAAATTCTTCTCCTGCAATCTGGATCACAGCAAGATCCTTAGTATCCCCCTCAATGTATAGACCACTATCATAAGCCCTTACAGGTTTAAAATTACCTTTACCATCACCTTCAAGATATAGTCCGATACCTGCATCATTTCTTGGCGTTTCTACTTCTGAGCCATAAAGGTTTCCTGCAACAACAATATCAAGATTAAAATCTTTATTAAAATCTTGAATAATGATCTGATTTATATTGGTCACCTGAGCCAGGTTAGGCAATTTATGTTGCACAAACTCACCATCTCTATTTTCTAAATAAATACTTGCGAATGATTTTATTTTATAGTGTAACGATTTTTCCAAATCTTTTTCAGTATAGACATCTTCTAATGTAGCAGTAGAAAAGTCATCATAATTTTTAAATTTCTTTTTAATGGCAGGAATCTGATCAGATGAACATTGTCTTCCTCTAACCGGGTATTCTATTCCTTCATCTATATAACTCAATACAATATCATTCGATTTATTTTTATCAAAATCATTCATATAAATATCAAATGTTTCTTTCTCATTTGCTTTGTACTTATAGTTGAGTCCTAAATTACCTACAATGTAATCCATATCTCCATCTTTATCAAAATCAGCTTGTTGTATACTAAACCACCATCCGTTTGTATCCTGAAGATCTATTTTTTTTGTAATATTTTCAAATGAACCTTCATGATTTCGAAACACTGTAATTGGCATCCATTCTCCAACCAGCATCAAATCTGTCCAACCATCATTATCTATATCAGTCCACACTGCATCTGTTACCAACCCTAGATTTTTAAAACCAGGCGCATTTAATTTGGTAACATCTCTAAATTTCGGCTTGTCTTTCGTACTTATATTTTCAAGCAAATAACTATCTGCTTGAAGAGGATAGTTTTTAGGTAGCAATCGTCCTCCAACAAAAAGGTCAAGATCACCATCTTTATCATAATCAAAACTCTTAATCCTGTTACCGCTTGTAAGCATAACAGGTAAAGCATTATTTGATTTGATAAAATTCCCTTTTCCATCATTTATATATAACCGATCCTGCAACATTTCAGAATCGAAATCAAATTCATTACCGCCACTTACTATATAAATATCATTATCACCATCGCCATCCGCATCAAAGATCAAACTACCCATATCTTCAAATAACCGGTCATCTTGTACTGATTTGAATTCTTTTTTATCAAACCCATTTGCTGTTTGAAAATAAATACCTGTTTCATAATTCGTTGCACTACCTATAACAAAATCATCCAGATTGTCACCATTGAGATCTCCAACCGAAATTCCAGGACCAAATGATGAAGTTTTGTGAGGTAAAAGAACTTCATCTTTAAAATCATCATAAAAATTTTCATTATGCCTATGGTGAATATTGAAAAGAGAGTCGACAACATTAGCAAACAGCCTCTCATTCTTTTCTATGGTGTTTACTTTAGATTTCTCTATGGCATCCTTATAATCAATTTTTAAGAACTGATTCCTATTTACATTTGTAAGAACCTGTTGTTTATTATCTGGCCAAGTAACCACAACAGAATCTATTTTTTGTGAATTTCCTATTCCAAAATGAATTCGAGGTGCAACGGATGACTGAAAACCTCTTGTTAATGTTAGTTCTTGATATTGCTTTAAATTATTTGATCTTATGGTAACCTTCACACCAATCCCAAAAGGATTTGTTTTAGACCCCTTGAAATTCATTGAAAGATAATTATTTTTTTTTGAGCTGAAATTTTCAAATATAGATGCTTTATCATCTATATTATTAATGATTATTTCCAGATCACCATCATTGTCAAGATCAGCATAAGTACTTCCATTAGAAAAACCTTTAAATTCAATGCCCCATTCTTTATTTACCTTCTTAAAAGTTAGATCACCATTGTTCTTAAAAACAAAATTATCAATCCTTTCAGAAGGGATTGCCAAACTCATAGTAAGAAAATCCTTTTTATTAAACTTTTCCTTAGCAATTTGATTGAAATAATCCTTATTATTTATCTCTCTTCTGGTTCCATTGGCAATAAATATATCTTTCCAGCCATCATTATCAAGATCTACAAATAATGGGCCCCAACTCCAGTCAGTAGTTGCCACACCTCCTAATCGAGAAACATTACTAAAAACAGGAATCTTCCCCTTTAAATTACCATTATTGATCTGTAGCATGTTCTGCATATACTGATAACCAAATCCCGATCCTACCGTATTCCAAAATTTATCAGGATTCATACCTGCCATATTGGCTTTTGATCTTCTGTTATCACCAGGTGTCATATCCATTTGAAAAATATCAGGCAGCAGATCATTATTATAATCGGCAATATCAACCCCCATTCCAAACTGAGACATTTGCTTTACTGCATCCTGAATATGATTCGTAAATGTTCCATCTCCATTGTTGATATAAAGATAATCTGGAACATTAAAATCATTTGAAACATAAATATCTGGCCAACCATCTTTATTAAGATCTGAAATCGTTGCACTATTGGTAAGTCCGAACGATCTTACACCTGCTTCATCTGTAACATCTGTAAAATGATCACCGTCATTTCTAAATAATTTATCTGTTTCAACATCTTTTGGCTTACCCATTTTAAATTGATAAAAATTATTAGGGGCATTAAAATTGGTAGGGGGATAATTAGCAATATACAAATCCAGATCGCCATCTAAATCATAATCAAAAAAAGTAGATTGAACGGAATTCCCTACATCATCAATTCCATATTTTTTAGCACTTTCTGTAAAGGTTTCATCACCATTATTTATATAAAGTACATTATGCTTTGGTTTGAATTTACCTCCTACAGAACAATAAATATCTAAATATCCATCATTATTCACATCTGCCATCGTTACACCGGTAAACCATCTTTCATCTCCTTCTACGCCTGCCTTTTCCGAAATGTCTTCAAATTTCATATTTCCTCTATTCAGGTATAATTTATTTGAAACCATATTTCCAGTAAAATATAGGTCAATAAGACCATCATTGTTAATATCGCCAGCAGAAACTCCTCCTCCCATATAAAGATATCCATAACTGAAATAATTCAATGAATCATTTTCTACAAGATTATTAGAAAAATCTATTCCGGTTCTTTCTGATGTAAGGAAATTAAAAATTTTGCTAGTAGAATCAATTTTTGATTTGTTACAAGAAATCAAGGTCAACAGCACAATTATTGTAAGAGACAATCTATTCATCATATTTAAATTTAATTTGGTGGAGTAAATATAAAAAAAAACAGAGCATTTATTAATAAATGCTCTGTTTTCTTTAAAAAGGAAGCTAATAATTAGTAACCAGGATTTTGTGTTAGAATCCCACCACTTAAATCAATTGCATTAAGCGGAATTGGCAAAAGATTATGCTTATCCTGAAAGGATTTTGCAGCAGTTCCGAAAGGAGGAATTGTACGTGCTTCATTAGTGATATAATCATTCATCACTTGAGCTCCATTACCCCATCGTCTAAGATCAAATAAACGATGACCTTCCATACCAAACTCTAATCTACGTTCAAATCTTACAGCTTTAATAGCGTAATCTTTACCTGAAAAAGAAGCATAAGGTTCAACACTATAATTTGCAGCATCATCATCAGATCCAATACTTTTAACATATGTCATACTTTTGGCTCTATTTCTTACCCTATTTACATAGTCTAAGGCTGTATCAATATTTCCACCTTCAGCAGCACATTCAGCAGCCATCAGTAAAACATCAGCATATCTCATGATATGGTAATTGATACCAGCTCTTTGCTGACCCCAGCCACCTGTACCCATATTGGCATCTTCACCAGCATAGTACATACTCTTTTTTGCTAAATATGGGCCGGATATATCTGCAAAACTTGCACGGATCCAATCTTTACCTACATTCACACCCCAACCATTAAAGTCGATTGCTCTTCTTCCTACAGTATAATCCAATCTAGGGTCTAACGAACCCGTGTGTAGTGTAAAATCTGTTGGAATAGGGTTACCATCTTCATCTTCAATTACTTCCCCTTCTGCATCTTTTTTATATGACTCTAAACCATAATCATTTACAACATCTGTTTGGTTATAAGCATCTAATAATGGTAAACCATCTGAAGTTTGGTAAGCATTTACCAAGTCCTGCGTACCTTGATAAAAACCACAACAGGAATTGATTGGACCACCCCCTGGAAAATTTAAAGTTCCTCCACGGTTACCATTATAGGACTGACCATCATCAGCAGCAAATTGAATAGCAAAAATAGATTCTACACTATTGTCTCCTGCCAATCTAAAATTATCAACAAATTCAGGTAATAAAGAATAAGGTCCCGAATTAATTACCTCTTCGAATAAGCCTAATGCATCTGTAAATTCATGTTGATAAAGGTGTACTTTCCCTAAAAAGGCTATTGCAGCCCAGTTTGTTGGTCTTCCTACATCAGATTGTTCATCTGGCAGATTCTTCATTGCAAAATCAAAATCAGCCTCAATTTGGTCCCAGATAGAGCCTGTATTTGGTTGATTAAACTCTGTATTTGCATAATTTTCTTCTGAAATATAAGCTACATTACCCCATATTCTTTGTAACTGAAAATTATAATAACCTCTTAAAAAACGAGCTTCAGCCATTTGCTGTGTAAAATCCTCTTCGGTTATCTGACCAATAAGATCAATAACAGCATTGGCTCTATTAGTTCCCGCATAAAGAGCTCTCCATCTACCTGTTATATATGGATTTGAACTAGTCCAATCAAAAGTTTCTAACAAAAATAAATCTGCCTGATCACTATCTGTACTCCCTTTATGTGCATCGTCTGAAATTACATCAAACCACCAGTTATCACCGGTTTTACTCCAGTCAGAACCACTTGTTTCGCTCATACCATCCAATAAGGAGTATGCTCCAATCAATTTTAGGTCAATACCTTGTGCATTTTGAAGATTTTCGTCACTCAAAGCACCATATGGTGTTGAATCTGTAAAACTGTCACTACATGCTGAGACTATCAACAGCAGTAATAATAAATATATTATTTTTTTCATATTTTTAGAATTTAATATTTAGACCTATTGTATAAATTTTAGAAATGGGATATACACCATTATCAACTCCCAAAGTTAAGTTATCATACGAAACAACTTCCGGGTCAAGACCATCATAACCAGTTATGGTAAACAAATTACTACCTTGTATATAAAGACGAATAGAGTCTGATCCAATTTTACTGGCTAAATCTTTACCAAAAGTATATCCAATTTGTAAATTTTTCATTCTGAAATAAGAACCATCTTCTACAAAGAATGAATTAGCATTCACTTCACTATTTGTAATATTTTGACTTAATGCAGGTAAGCTCGCATTGGTATTATCAGGTGTCCATGAGTTTAATACTCTTGTACTTCTATTACCATTAAAGAAAGAAGGGAAATCCGTATAAATCTTTTCATAGTTATAAATATCATTTCCTTGAGAACCTGTAAAGAACATCGAAATATCAAACCCTTTAAAAGCAGACGTCAGGTTGATACCATAAGTAAAATCTGGGTGTGGAGAACCAATATAGGTACGATCTGTGTCGTTCACAGTTCCATCACCGTCAATATCTTTGTATTTGAATCTTCCTACATAACCCTGTACATCATCAGGATCTGTAAGATCCCAACCTTGATTTGGGCTATTTGTTACTTCTTCTACATCATTAAAGATCCCTATAACCTGTCTGCCATAAAAAGAGGAAACTGGCTGACCAACTTCTGTTCTTGTAAACACACCCGTTCTAAAAGAAGAACCTGACTGGAAATCACTGATTAGTTCTGTAACTTCATTATTATAATGAGAGATATTAAAATCTACTCCATAAGTCCATTCAGATTCTGTTGTATCGTGAAACCCTATACTTATATCAAATCCTGTATTTTTTACGGAACCTATGTTAACTAAAGGTGCTCTCGCATCAATTGCAGTAGTACTGATTAAGCTGGTATTACGAGTTATCAAATCTTTGGTGTCAATTTGATACCATTCTGCTGAAAGTAATAATTTACTTTCAAAAAACCCAAGTTCAGCTCCAAAGTTTAGCGATTGAGATGTTTCCCATTTTAGATCTGGATTACCAAATGCACTTAACATAGCACCAGTAGCTATAGAGCTACCATTGATAGCATAATAAGAATACTCTTCACTTACAGTCGAAATATTGAGAGTAGGATTGTTTGCTGGCAAGGTTTGGTTACCCATCTGCCCCCAAGATCCTTTTAATTTAATTCGGTTAACAATACCAGAATCATTATAAAAATCTTCACCACTTAGCAACCATCCTGCACTAAATGCTGGAAAAATACCTGTTTTATTATCTCCTTTAAAACGAGAGGAAGTATCACTACGCAAAGTAGCGGTAAAAAAGTATTTATTAGCATAATTATAATCTATCAATCCAAATATTGAATATAAGGAATTTTCAAAACGATAAACATCTTCAACATTAGGCGTACCAGATCCATTTCCTAAATTATAATAATCGGGATCCTCATATAAGTAACCAGTTCGAGAGATTTCTTTGCCATCTCCGGTATTTTTTACAGCCTCAAGACCTGCAAGAGCATTGATATTATGGTCACCAAAAGATTTTTGATACGTTAATATATTTGTCCAGTTCCATCCTAAACTTGAATTATCTGTAACATTTAAGGTATTGGTTGAAACAGGCTCACTATGTTCTGGATTTAAAGGGCTAAAAGTTCTAGCATCCCAATTGCTAAGGCTAAACCCTAAAGTGGTTTTAAATCTTAATCCATCTAAAATATCTATCTCGGCATACACATCTCCAAAAACCCGTAAGCTTTTACCGTAATTATCTTTTGCTCTATATAAATTTGCCAATGGATTATTTGAATTTCCTAACCCAGCTGATGCTGCATAAGTACCTGCAAAATTACCATCATCATCATGTGTAGGGATTAAAGGGTTTACCCTTAATGACATCTCCAAATCATTTCTTGAATTTGTATTTGAATAAGCAACATTTATATGTTCCCCTATACGAAGTATTTCTTTTACTTTAAATTCAGAGTTTATTCTGGTTGACATCCTTTCAAAACCTGTATGTTTTAAAACTCCATCTCTTGTTAAATAATTAACAGACATAAAATATTTTCCAGAATCTGTACCATTTTGTAAAGACAAACCAACATTAGTAATTGGTGCTGTTTGTGTAATTGCTCCAGGCCAGTAAGTTCCTCCAGAAGGTACAGTTACAGAAACTGGTACACCTAGTAACTTTTCAGGAATCACAGGAGATGGTCCTGTTCCATATTGAGGATGAGTCAAATCTGCTCCGTCATTAGCCAAACTTTGCCAAACCATATCACCGTGTTGTTGTGTGTTAAGAAGATCCGGTAAATTAGATGCTTCTGAAATTCCTGAATAAATATCAAATGAGAGTGTTGCTCTATCCATATTATATCCACCACTTTTGGTTGTAACGATAATAACCCCGTTAGAAGCTCTTGCTCCATATATAGAAGCTGCAGCATCTTTTAAAACATTCATCTGATCAATATCCGCAGGATCAATACTATTTAAAATATTTGGATCATCTGTTTGAACTCCGTCTATAATATACAGAGGATTTGTATTGTTACTTGTACCAAAACCACGAATCGTAATTTTAGGCGCAGCACCTGGTGATCCAGCACTTGTAACAGTTACACCAGTAACCCTACCTTGCAAAGCTTCGGCAGCATTTGTAACCGGCATTTTCATAGCTTCATCCATATCAACAGATGCTACAGAACCTGTAATATCTCCCCTTGTTTGAGAAGTATATCCGGTCACTACTACTTCATCTAAAGTATTATCATCTGCCACCAATACAACGTTAATCACGCTATTTAATCCAATTGACCTTTCAACCGAAGTCATACCAACAAAACTGAATTGTAAAATACCGTCAGAAGAAACATCATTAATGGTATAGTTACCATCAAAATCTGTTACAACTCCGTTACTTGTTCCTACTACTATAACATTAGCACCCGGTAATGGACCATCGGCATCAGATACAGTACCTGAAACACTTTGGGCATAAGAATTAATGCCAAAAAGTGCGAATCCTACTAGAAATAATAAATTTCTAAATAAATGATTGTTTTTCATAAAAAATACATAATTAATAAATTGAGTTAATACTTCAATATTTCACCTCGAAAAGTTAATATATTGTTAAAACGAGCCGCAATATAAAAAATTATTTAAGATAAAAAAAGAATTTAAGACATCTTTATCTTTCATTTGCATTATTTTAAAACTCAAAACGTAAAAAACTCACTATTAAAAAATTAGGATACTTAACACCTCAATAATTAAAAATACTGGTAATGAATGTGCCAATAGATGATTAAAACTGAAAATAGATAAAGGCTTGTAACTCTGATGACATTGCCTGATACACACTAAAGATTACTATGCTGCTAAGTACAATTTTAACTGATAAAGGGAATCCAATAAACGTTTCTCTATACCAGTCTTTCACTTTTACAGGTAACCAATGAATTACATAACCAATCAACATTACCACAAATACATTACTGTAGGAATTTAAAATTTGTGGAATTAATTCTGGACTAAAACTATGCTGAATCTGACCTATAATTTGCCAAGTGCTCTCCATATTTTCTGCCCTAAACCATATTCGTGTAAACGTAATAAAATTAAAAGTGATAAAGATTTTTAAAACAACACTTAGTACATTATTGAATTTTTCATAAGGACTTATCTTTCTCCATAATTTATAAACGATTATTCCTAAACCATTCAATCCTCCCCAAATAACAAATTGCCAACTTGCACCATGCCATAAACCTCCTAACAGCATAGTTATCAATAAATTGATATTTGTAATAAGCCAACTACGAAATGGCTTAAGCCAAAGAGCCAATAACATTGCCACAGCAACTATGCCTAAAATAGCATATAAAACAATCATTTTTCCGGAAAGCAATACAATAAAACCAATAATAAAACCCAATGCAATCCATGTACCGGCACTACCTCCTCTATTTCCTCCCAAAGGAATATACAAATAGTCTTTTAACCATGAAGAAAGACTGATATGCCATCGCTTCCAAAACTCTCCTACATTTTTTGCCTTATAAGGTGAATTAAAATTGACAGGAAGTGCAAAGCCCATTAGCAAAGCAACACCAATAGCAATATCGGTATAACCGGAAAAATCAGCATACACTTGTAAAGAATAACCATATAATGCCATTAAATTTTCAAATCCAGTAAACATGGTTGGGTTATCAAAAACCCTGTCGATAAAATTAACAGCAATATAATCACCAATAATCACTTTTTTAGACAAGCCTTTTAAGATCCAGAACAAAGCAAGGCCAAACTGATGCTGTGTTAATTTATATGGTTTGTACAGTTGCGGAATAAAATCCGCCGCTCTAACTATAGGGCCTGCTACAAGTTGCGGAAAGAATGATACATAAAATCCGAAATCTAAAATATTTCTAACCGGAGTAATATGTTTGCGGTAAACATCTATGGAATAGCTAATGGTTTGAAATGTATAAAATGAAATACCAACCGGTAACAGAATTTTATTTACTTCAAAATGTGTACCCGCATTATCATTTGTCCATTGGGCAAAATGGTTAAAAACTTCAAAATTGGTTTGGAAAAATTCATTGAACGATTCCGTAAAAAAATAAGCATATTTAAAATATGACAATACAAACAGATTTATAAAAATACTTGCACCAACAAATATTTGTTTCATCAGTTGCTTTTTTGAGCCATAAATCAATTGCCCTAAGATAAAATCAGAAAGAGTTGAAAATAGTAGAATACTTATAAATAACCCACTTGTTTTGTAGTAAAAGAAGAGGCTTATAAAAAATAAATAAGCATTCCTTAAGCCTCTTTTTTTATAAACCAAAGAATAAAAGAATAACACAATGGCAAAAAATCCCCAAAAGAAAAATCCTGTAAAAATCATAGGCTCTCCTTCATTGTAAGACAAGAGGTTGATGATATTCTCTTTGCTAAAAAAATGAGCAAACCACCTTATTATGGAATCCAAACTATTCAATGATAACTTCTTTTATTTGTTCTAAATTATTTAACATATGATCTGCAATAACAAACCGATTGTCACTTTTGCTTTCTTCATCTGGTATTGCAATCACTTTCATCAAAGCCGATTTTGCAGCAAGAATCCCATTAAATGAATCTTCAATTACTAGACATTCACTTGCATGTACTCCTAATTTATTGGCTGTTTTGATAAATATTTCAGGATGTGGTTTACCAAAATCCAAATACTCCGCTGATTCTATGACTTCAAAATATTTCTTTATCTGAAGTTTCTCAATTACCACTTCTATTAAACTCATTGCCGATGACGATGCCAGTGCAATTTTTAGTCCTTTTTCTTTAAAATAATCTAATGCAAATACTACCCCTTTCATAGCATCACCATTCTGAATGATCAACTGGGTTACTCGTTGCATTAAGTCAATTTCCACTTCTTTTTGAGATTTGCCTGACCATGGGGTAATTCCGTACCAGTATTCAATCACTTCTGAAGTTCTCATCCCCATAGTTTGCATACACATTTTATCTGTAAAAGATAATCCCACTTTAGCAAAAGTTTCTATTTCTGCTTGACGCCACAAAGGCTCAGAGTTAATTAAAACTCCATCCATATCAAATATTATTGCCTTAATTTTCATTTTTTATTTTTAAATATTTTTTGTAATCATCCATCAAAGCCCGAAACATTAAATCACCAATCAGCTGATATCCTTTATCTGTAAAATGAATCTTATCTTCTTTTGCATAGCCTTTCTCTTCCCAGTATTTAATCGAATTCAAACCTCCCATAACCTCAAAAAGATCCCACAACCCGGCTTTGTGCTTTTTTGCTAGGTCAATCATCACTTCACGTGCATCAAAAACCCTTTTATTTGCATATTTTCTTTTGTAATAACTATCATTATTGGTTACAAAAAGAAATTCTACATTTGGATTTACTAATCTAAATCGCTCCATCAGTTTTTCGTAGTTCTCTTTATAACAGTCTCCACAAAAATTTGCATAATAGGCATCATTGATCCCAATGCAAAAAATAACCAGATCAGGTTCTATTACTCTTAATTGCTCAACAAACATTTTATTTCGTAAAAAGCTACTTGTTTTTGCACCATTTACTCCAATGGATGTATAAACAATTCCTGGATCATCATTTTCTAAACTTAAACCATATAAACTAAAATGTGTTTGTGATTTATTTGTCTTTTTTATTTCAACAGACAAAGAATTTTTTTTATTTTCTAAAAAAAATTCTGTAAAGCCCAATTCCTTATTTTCTACAATCTTAACAGGTTCATCAGAAATCAATCTCAGTTTAAAACTTGTATTATCCAGATTGTGAAAAATCTTTATTCTGTTAAAGCAATAATTCGTTAAAGAATCATGTTGATATCCTATTTGAAAGGTGCTAATACTATCAGTTGTTTTTACGGTAATTCCGGAAACGCCCCATTTTTCATTGTGTTTTTTAACAGAGTTTCGAAAAGATTTCCAGTTTCCTGTAAAGGAAATTTGATGGTTTTTTGGGTTCCAGGTTTTTGCTATTTTAAACGGAAAAACAAATCCTCTACCTCCATTGATACTATCTGCGAGACCTAATAAATTCATTCGAACCTGATCTGGCCATATTTCTGCCTGAATATGGGATCCCCCAATTTGCATGATCTTAACTTTTCCCAGTTTATTAGTTAAAAGGGTATGTAATTTTTTATAAAAAGCATCAAAATTCGCATCCTTATCATAAAAATGAATATAATTCTCTTTATCATTTACAAGTCTATAATTAGCATTTGCATGTTCAATACTCTGTGCCTTTGAATAAAAACCTGAGATCAATATAAATCCAAATAAGATATTTTTAACGGATACTGTCAATTGTTATTTCTTTTTCCTGTTTTTTTGATGACTCGAATGCATTGTACATTTTAAACAATTCTTTTATAAAAACCTGTGATATCTTCACCGCTCCTTTAGGTGTAAAATGAATATAATCAGACGCCCCCAATGGAGGATCCGTATCTACCCAGAGTGGCATAGAATTTCTACCTCCCATTCCTTCATACATATCCCAAAACAAGCAATCAGAACTTAAAGCTGCATCTTTAATAGCGTCACGAATAGCTTCTAAATGGGGTTGGGTAACAAATTCTATTTTGTCTTTTATAGACATATCCCCCGGTCCAATTACAAGTATAGCAGTATTTGGATTGATCTTCTTTAAATAGCGAATTTGCTGTTTGAACCAGTTGCCATAATCTTTAATTTGTTTACTGTATTTGATATATGGAACAGTATTTCCTCCAAATTCAAGTATGATCATATTTGGCGACAAACTCTTATACATTTTATTCAATAAACCAGCATCTTGCCTGGTAAACAAGGTTCCGGAAGAGCCTCTTAACGGAACATTATCCATCACAATTCCATTATTCCCTTCTAAAGAAATTCCAAAAATATCTGGACTCTCTTTTCCTTTGAACTTTATTTCCAATTCATTTGGTGTTACACTAAAAGATGCCTGAATCTTTTGAAAAGAGGTTTTTGGTTGAATCGATCCAGATTTGATTATCTGCCCATCTGCAATAATATCATAAGCCACTTTATAATTCCAGTTTCTCAAATAAATATTTACCAGAGCATATTGTTGAATTTTTCGATAAGATAATCTTGCTTTTTTAATTTTTATCCACCCTTCAATCTCCATTTGTTCATCAAGCAGACTGTCCTGAGGTATAGGTGTAAATCTGCAAAAACTCATTAATGCTCCATATTTTCGATGTTTTACATCTGGATCTTTTTTGCCAAATCCGGTATAACGCTTCCAGTTCTTAGAATACTCGTTATTCAATGTCCACTTTTGAGACACCTGTATCACGGGAAATAATCCTACACCACTACCTCCATACTTTTTTTGTAGCTGGTTGCGCAAATAAGAGGTTATTCTATCAGATTCTATTTGTGAATCACCATAATGTAAGATTCTGACTTTTTTCCTTTTTGCATTCTCTAATAAAACAAAAAATTGCTGTAAAGATCTAAATGCTTTAGTATTGCCTTGTATACTCTTATCCAGTTTACTAATAGAATCTAATTTTGATTTGATTATCGAATCTCTTCTGAACTTAAAAATAGAGTCTTGTTTTTTTTTATCTAGAGTACTATCTATTTTTCGAAGAATTGCTAACGAGTCTATTTGTTTTACCAATTCGATCTCTTTGGTTGACAAACTGTCTTTTTTGCTATGCAATGCAAAAAAATCATTGGTAGTTGGAAATTTCAATTCAACGTTTCCAATAACAACCCCATCATCAGGAAAGAGACTCATCAAAATAAACAACAAGCCCATCACACCCAATAAACTAAATAAAGTAGTTATGGGTTTAACATTGTTATCCTTATCACTTTTACTGTTGCTTTTTTTAATAGATAGATAGTTTAAAAGTTTAACCTGCAATTTTATCAAAAAAAACAAATATAGATAAAAATGCCATATAAAATAACGGTATCATACCAATAAAAAATCCCGGGTAAAAACCCAGGATCATTATAATTTATTGACATCTACTTTGCTTAAAACTTAAAAGCCTTATCACTATTCATATATTTAAGACTTCTTTCACAACTCTCCAAAGGTGCATAATTATACCTTTCTACTTCAACAACACCAAATTTCATACCTGACTTCTTTTTTGAAGCAAAAATTGTTTTAAAATCCATAGTACCGTCTCCCAGTTCTTTTTCATCTTTTATATGCCAAAGAAAAAACCTGCCAGGATATTTATTAAAATAATCTATCGGGTTTTTACCTCCTTCAACAATCCAGTAAAGATCCAATTGGAACATTACTTTATTTGGATCTGTCAATTCTAACATCCAATCATACAATGGCTTACCATCAAATACCGTTGTAAACTCCTTTGCATGATTATGATAACCAAATCGAATTCCTTTAGCTTTACATTTTTCTCCAACAGCATTAAAATACTTAACATATCTTTTCAATCCTTCTAAACTATTATAACCTTCTTTACTCATCCAAGGTTGCACAATCCACTTAACTCCTCCAGCAACATGAGCATCAATACAGGTATCCCACCAGGCCATAACCTCATCCCAATGTGCTTCATCAGGCATGTCTTTTCCGGAATGTGAACCCAAGAATTTAAGTCCATTTCTTTCACATAAATTTCGAAAGGCAATCGGATCCATACCATAAAATTTGCCATCACTATAACCAGCAGCTTCAACAAATTTAAAGCCCATTTCTCCAACTTTTGCAACTGTACCTTTAACATCCTTTTTCATATCATCCCTTACTGAGTACAACTGTAATCCAATAAATTTTTCTTTTGGTTTAAAGCTAGAAAACAAAACACCCTGTAAAACAAGAACTATCATCCCAACAAAGAATAATGCTCTCAAATTTAATTTTTTAAAATTCATTTATATTGATTTAAATTATTATTAAATAGATATAGTCATTCAAAATATAGATCTATATCAAAAAATTGAAACCAAATTTACAAATAATACTTGTTCTATTTGTACTGTCGTTCAAAATTTATTATTCTGATGTAAAAAGGTGAAGATAAATAATCTAATATGAACTAAATTTGAATGTATTTATTTAGAAAAATGCCCTTTCATTAATAAAGCAGCACCCAGTGCACTGGTGTTTTTCATTTCAGAAGCTTCAATATTCAGATCAGGCATCATTAAGGAAAGATAATACATAAAGATCAAATTTTTATTAAAACCTCCTGAGATATAGATATTCTTTAACTTATTCTCTTTATCCAAAATAAACTCCAATCCTTCATAAACCAGCTGACTAATTTCAAAAACCAGTTGTTCATAGGCCTTCTCAAAGTTATCGAAAGAATTTAACTGACTTAAATCTGCTTTGTAATTATCTGTTAATCCATTTGAAAAAAACATCCTTTTGGAATTCTTAAAAGCTTGAATACAAGAGTCTTTATTTAAATCCATATAGATATAATAATCATTCTCTACATCAAAATAGGCGCTCAATTCCAAAACATTGATCTCATGAACATGTCCCAGGAACTGCATAGAAGATTTAACTTGTTTCTTATTTGTTGTCATAAAACACAAACAATTATTCTTTAATTGAGGCTGGGTTAGCTGCTCTTTGCTAAAAGGATTCATACTTATGATCCATGTTCCTGTAGATAATAATATAAACTCTTCATTCTTATTATCTTCCAGTAATGGTATCAATGAAGCTGAACTGTCATGTAAACCAGAACCAATTGCAACATCCTTTCCATTAAGTTTTATCATCACTGCTTCTTTACCATTTACAGGTTTTGGCAAGGCAATCTCTTCTTTCTTTAGCCAATAATGATATTCCATAACATCATAATCCCATATAGCTGTATGAGCACCAATAGAAGTATAATCGGCGGTGATCTTATTTGAAAATAAATAACTTAAATACTGCTGATAATGCAAAATGGAATGTACCTGTTTCCAGAAATGAGGCTTTTTATTTTTCAACCAATACATTTGCAAGCCTGAATTTAACATCCCATAGGCTGGTGATGCTGTTTTTCTGGAGAACTCTTCTACACCACCATAATTACTGTAAAAACCATTGAAATTCATATCATCCAATGGTTTTAAGTAATTATATAAAGGAGTTATTCTGTTTCCGGCACCATCAAGATAAATAATAGTTGCTCCATGTGTAGAAAAATTGATTGCTTTTAATTTGAATTTTTTATTTTTCTGTAAGGTTTTAATCTGATCTTTAATCCATTTTTCAATGGAAACTATATCATCACAAGGAAAATCATCATCATCGACAATTTCTTTAAACCGAACTGAATTTTCAAAAACAATATTGAAATCACTATCAAATAAAAATATTTTTTTATTTGTTTTTCCAATATCAAAAACTGCAATTACATCTTTCACTTTGTTCTAAAAATAGAATTAAATTCCGTAAAGGGAACCGTAATTTTCACATGCTCTGTAATCTGATCCTTCCAGATCCATTCCAAAAGCAGACCATGCACTTGGTCTGAAAACATCATCGTCACTAACATTATGCATATTTACTGGAATACGTAACATTGCTGCAAGTGAGATCAGATCTGCTCCAATATGACCATAAGAAATAGCCCCATGATTTGCTCCCCA
>JADGEA010000242.1 GCA_016744615.1 Flavobacteriaceae bacterium | reverse complement strand
AATTATAAGAATGGAGAGATGATAGGTTCTTTTACGAAAACATCTTTACCTAATGTTTATCGGGTTACCTGGAAAAATCAAGATGGTAAATTTGAAAATACTACCGGATATATTGATGATGATGGTAATTTAAAAGTCGATATCAATAAGAATGGTAAAATTGAGGTGGTTACCTTTGAGGTTGAATAATAAAGATTGTCATTCCCGTGAAAACGGGAATGACAATCTTTAATACCCATACTTTTCTTTCCAGCGTTTCTTCAGAAATTCTCTAAAGCTGTTCTCTCTGGCATTATTACCAAGATCATAGAATTTTGTGTTTTTTATTTCATCTGGTAAAAACAAAAGACAGCCAAGTTTAGAAGACTTGTACAAAATCGCAGAAATATTGGATGTAGAAGTCAAAGATTTATTAATTGAAAGAAATAGCAAATGAACTTATCAGATATACTAAAAGACTCTAATTATAAACTCACTCAATTTACACCTGAGCAAGTTGAAACGTTTGAAAAAACAATTTTTCAAAAAGAAGTAAGAGGAAAAGAAGTGCCTTTTATCAACTGTTTGGTTCGTAGAAAAGATATCCAATTAAAACCTGAAGAAGCTGTAAGACAGTTGTATTTAATGGTTTTGAATGAGCAATATGGTTATCCATACGAAAGAATGGAAATTGAATATGCGGTAAGTTTTGGACGAGAGAAAAAGCGTGCAGACATTGTTATTTTCGATAAGAAAGATACTCGTTCTATCTACATAATGGTAGAACTCAAAAAGCCTAAATTAAAAGACGGAAAAGAGCAACTAAAATCATATTGCAATGCTACTGGGGCACCAATTGGAGTTTGGAGTAATGGCGATTCTATTTCTTTCTATCATAGAAAAGACCCTAACTATTTTGAAGATTTATCAGCAATACCAAAAGCTACCGAAAAACTATCTGACATATTAACCGAGCGTTGGACAATTGATGACTTAGTTAAAAAAGATAAACTCGTTACCGAAAAAAAATCATTAAAAGATTTGATTTTGGAAATGGAAGATGAAGTTTTAGCAAACGCAGGAGTAGATGTTTTTGAAGAATTGTTTAAACTTATTTTCACCAAACTGTATGACGAAATGGAAAGTGGTAGAAATAAAACCCGCCATTTACGTTTCAGAAATTATGGAGATACAGAAACCGAACTAAAAGAAAAAATACAAGACGTTTTTGACAACGCAAAAAGCAAATGGGAAGGCGTGTTTACAGAAGATAGTAAACTAATGTTAACACCTTCTCACCTCTCTGTTTGTGTTTCTTCTTTGCAAGATGTAAAGCTGTTTAATTCAAATCTTGATGTAGTTGATGAAGCGTTTGAATATTTGATAGGTAAAAGTAGTAAAGGCGAAAAAGGGCAATATTTTACACCAAGATATGTAATTGATATGTGTGTAAAAATGATGAATCCACAAAAGGAAGAAACTGTAATTGATACCGCAGCAGGAAGTTGTGGATTTCCTGTGCATTCTATCTTTCACGTTTGGGAACAAATATTGAAAGAAAAAGGAATACCCAAAAGCCATTTATTTACCGCAGAAGAAAAACCAATTGAATGTACCGATTATGTACAAAACAAGGTTTTTGCCATTGATTTTGACGAAAAAGCAGTACGTGTAGCAAGAACATTAAACCTGATTGCAGGAGATGGACAAACCAATGTTTTACATTTGAATACACTAGATTATGAGCGTTGGGATGAAAAAACAGAAGATGAAACTTGGCAAGATACCTACTACGAAGGGTGGAAGAAACTACGAAAACTAAGAGAAACTAAAAACAATAACCGAGATTTTCAGTTTGATGTCTTGATGGCAAACCCACCATTTGCAGGAGACATTAAGGAAAGTAGAATACTTGCCAAATACGAACTTGGTAAAAAACCAAATGGTAAATACCAGACCAAAGTAGGTAGAGATATTTTGTTTATTGAACGAAATCTCGACTTTTTAAAACCAGGTGGACGAATGGCAGTTGTTTTACCACAAGGTAGATTTAACAATAGTAGTGATAAGAACATACGAGATTACATAGCCGATAAATGCAAGATTTTGGGAGTGGTTGGCTTGCACGGAAATGTATTTAAACCACATACAGGAACAAAAACATCTGTGCTTTTTGTACAAAAATGGGATGATAAATTATGTCCTAAAAAAGATGATTACCCAATATTTTTTGCAACAATGCAAGAACCAAGTAAAGATAATAGTGGAGATAAAATTTTCGTCAAGAAAAAAGACTTTCCTAATGCTATTGCAAGTGAAACAAAGCAATCTGTTAATGAAGTAGCTGAAACAGCAGATCATTACCAAGCTACAACCCAAGATTTAGACGAATATCTTTTAGATTCTCACGGACATTTAATAGTAAAACACGACCTTTATAATCACGATAATTTAACGCAAGATGGTATTGCAGAAGCCTTTTTTGAGTTTGCTAAAAAAGAAGAACTGAGTTTTGTGCCGGGAAAGCTCTAAGCCCTTTTAACCAAACTCGATACAATGAGCTGTTGGAAGGGCTGGAAATTAGTGAAGTATTTTTATCAAATTTAGAAAGAACTGCAAGGTTAGATTCTGAATTTTATTCAAAAGAAAATTTAGTAATTGATAAATTAATTCATTCTAAAAATATTGAATCAATTGCTAAGGTTACAAAAGTCTCAGATGGTAATCATATGAGTATTAGTAGTAAGTTTATTGAGACTGGTATTCCATATTATAGAGGTCAAAATATTCACAACTATTTTATTGAAGAAAGTAATCCTATTTGTATTAATGAAGAAACCTATAATATTGGCTATTTAAAACGCTCTCATTTGCAAAAAGGAGATGTTTTACTTTCAATAGTTGGAACAATTGGTGGAGTTGCTCTTGTAAGCACAGATGCAAAAGCTACCTGTAATTGTAAATTAGCTATTCTAAGACCTCACAAAATTAATGGATTCTATCTTTCTGCTTTCTTGAAATCTAAATTCGGTCAAAATCAAATTCAAAAATTTAAAAGAGGAGCTGTACAAATGGGTCTTATTTTAGAAGATATGAATCAAATATTTGCACCTATTTTGTCAGATGTATTTCAAAATGAAGTTGCTTTTCTTATTGAATCTTCAAAAAACAAAAGTGAAACATCCAAACAAACCTACACCCAGGCCGAAAATCTATTATTAGAAGAAATAGGTTTACAAACTTTTACACCAAGCAAAGAGCCTGTAAATATTAAAAGTTTTGCAGATAGTTTTGCCACAAGTGGCAGGTTGGATGCGGAGTATTATCAGAAAAAGTATGAAGATGTTGTAAATACAGTTAAAAACAAACCTTTTGATGTGCTTTCTAATTTGGTAGAAATAAGTAAATCAATAGAACCAGGTTCTAAAAATTATGTAGAAGAAGGCTTGCCATTTATGCGAGTTGCAGATTTATCAAAAAATGGTTTATCTGAACCTCAAAAATATATTTCATCACATTTTGTAAAAGAAAATCAAAATAAGATAAATGATTTAAAGCCTAAAAAAGGAACAATTCTATTTTCAAAAGACGGAAGTGTTGGCATTGCATATCATTTAAGAAAAGATTATAACGGAATAACATCAGGAGCAATTTTACATTTAAACGTAAAAGATGAAAAAAGAGTAATTCCAGAATATTTAACACTTGCTCTCAACTCAAAAGTGGTGCAAATGCAAGCCGAAAGAGATGCTGGTGGTTCAATTATTTTGCATTGGCGTTCAAACGAAATAGAAAATGTAGTTGTTCCATTAATTGACTACAAAAAGCAACAACAAATAGCAAAGCTAATAGAGCAAAGTTTTATCCTCAAAAAAGAAAGTGAACATTTATTAGAGGTAGCCAAAAGAGCCGTAGAAATGGCAATTGAAGAGAATGAGGCAGTAGCTTTGGAGTTTATCAAAAAAGAGACGACCTAATTATGGAAGAAAACAACTCACAAATAGTAATCTATCAAACCGAAAGGGGAGAAACTAAATTAGAGGTTACCTTTAATGATGAAACAGTTTGGTTAACGCAAATGCAATTGTGTACCCTTTTTGACAAATCGAAAGCAACCATAAGTGAGCATATTAAACACATTTTTGAAGAAGGAGAATTGCAAGAAAATGTGGTTGTTCGGAAATCCCGAACAACCACTCAACATGGAGCTATTGTTGGAAAAACACAATCACAAGAAGTAAATATTTATAATTTAGATGTAATTATTTCAGTTGGTTATCGTGTAAAATCCAAACAAGGTACTCAGTTCCGAATTTGGGCTACTCAGCGATTAAAAGAGTACATCATAAAAGGATTTTCTTTAAATGATGATAGATTCAAAACAGGTAATTCTATGAATTACTTTAACGAACTGCAAACACGTATTCGTGAAATACGCATTTCTGAGCGTTTCTTCTATCAAAAAATCAAAGACATTTACACAACCAGTATCGACTACAATGCAAAAGATGAAAACACTTTAACCTTTTTTAAAATTGTACAAAACAAGTTACTTTGGGCTATTAGTCAACAAACAGCAGCAGAATTGGTTTACCGCAGAGCAGATGCTAATTTACCACTTCTTGGAATGCAATCTTATGACAAAGACAACAATAGCAAGATAAAAAAACGAGAAGTAAGCGTTGCTAAAAACTATTTGAAAGAGGCTGAAATAAAACTACTCGGATTAATTGTAGAACAATATCTTGCATTTGCCGAAACAATGGCACTTGAAAATACACCAATGTATATGAAAGATTGGGTTTCGAGATTAGATATTATTGTACAATTAAATGGAAAAGAATTACTGACACACGCAGGAAAGATCAGTCATCAAATGGCATTAGAAAAATCAAATGAAGAATTTGAAAAGTATAAAGAATCTCAAAAACAGATTGAAAAAGAAAATAGTATAAAAGAGTTAGAAAAGGATTTAAGTAAACTGACCAAGAAATTAAAAGGAGGAAAGAAATAGCCAACGCATAAAGCCATACACATTGTCAAGTCGCTCGAAAAGGCAACCGCACGAGCCAAAACTTGTCAAAGAGTATGGCTTTGCCAACGCCTTGCAGACTGAAATAAAATAACGAAATGGTAACAATGGCTAAAAAACATAGGGGTTTTAGTGGTAAATTGAAAATTCAGAGCTTCGAGTAAAAACCGCCAAACCAAAATTTTGATAATGAAAAAAGAAAACTAATTATAAAAATATTTGGCTTGGCTAAGTGCTAAATTGAAAGGGCATTGGAGTGGAG
>JADGEA010000484.1 GCA_016744615.1 Flavobacteriaceae bacterium | reverse complement strand
CAGCTCCGCTATTTCAATTTTTTGGACTAGTAATTCGTAAGCACTTTCACGATCTATTTCTTTATTGTATTGAGGAATTAAATCTGAAGCCTCTAATAAACCTGTTAACTCTTCATCTTTTAATACATCCATTCTACTCATAGGAGCACGTAACATCGTTGCTGCTAAAGGAGTTGGAATTCCTTTTTCATTAAGTGCCGTTACTAAAGCTTCCCCAATACCAAGTTGAGTTAAGACTTCGTCGGTTTTATAAAAATCGGAAAGCGGATAATTTTCTGCTGTTAATTTTATAGCTTTTCTATCTTTTGCTGTAAAAGCCCTTAAAGCATGTTGAATTTTTAACCCCAATTGACTTAATACATCATCTGGAACATCGGTTGGATTTTGAGTTACAAAATAAATCCCCACTCCTTTAGAACGAATTAATTTTACAATACTTTCTATTTGATTAAGTAGTGCTTTACTTGCTTCGTTAAAAATTAAATGGGCTTCATCTATAAAAATCACTAATTCTGGTCTTCCACTATCTCCTTGTTCAGGAAATACTGAATATATTTCAGCTAAAAGCGAAAGCATAAAAGTAGAAAATAGTTGAGGTCTGTCTTGAATATCTGTTAAACGTACAATATTAATATATCCTCTTCCGTCTTTGTCTATTCTTAATAAATCATCTGTGTCGAATGATTTTTCGCCAAAAAACAAATCTCCTCCTTGTTGTTCTAGGGCTACTATTTTTCTTAAAATAGCTCCGGTTGAGGATGAAGAAATTCTTCCGTAATCTTCGGCAATTTCTTTTTTACCATCTCCTGTAGCATATTGTAAAACCTTTTTAAAGTCTTTTAAATCTAAAAGGGGTAATTTTTGATCATCACAATATTTAAAAAGCACCGAAATGATTCCGGCTTGTGTTTCAGAAACATCTAAAATTCTTGATAAAAGTACTGGGCCAAATTCACTAACAGTAGCTCTTAAACGAACACCGCCTTGTTTTGAAAGTGATAGGATTTCTACAGGAAAACCTTTTGCTTCAAAAGGGATCCCAATTTTTTCGTGACGCTCATCAATTTTTGGATGACCCGGGCTTGGTTGAGCAATACCACTTAAATCTCCTTTCATATCCATTAGTAAAACTGGGATGCCTTTGTCTGAAAGATTTTCGGCAAGTACCTGAAGTGTTTTTGTTTTACCTGTGCCCGTTGCACCAGCAATTAATCCATGTCGGTTCAACGTTTTTAAAGGGATTTTCACCAAAGCATCTGTTATGGTTTCCCCATCTAACATGGCTGCTCCAAGGGTTATAAAGTCTCCTTTGGTTTTATTGCCTTCATTTATATAATCGAAAAAAACGTTCTTATCTGCCATGAATTAAATTTTGTATAAAAATACTAATTGT
>JADGEA010000034.1 GCA_016744615.1 Flavobacteriaceae bacterium | reverse complement strand
GTTGTGCCTGATGATTTATACTTACTCATAGTGTCAATTCTTATGACAATATACAACTAATAATCTGATATTCACCTTGTTAATTCAAGAGGTTGCCTTCAATTGTAAATTTTAATTCACAGGCAGATTTGTAAGTTAGTCTGTAAATTTTAAAAAGATATTGGAGGTAAAATAATTTACCCTTTCAAAACAGCTCTTGAAATTACTATTTTTTGAATTTCGGATGTTCCTTCGTAGATCTGAGTGATCTTTGCGTCACGCATCAATCTTTCTACATGATATTCTTTAACATAACCGTATCCACCGTGAATTTGAACAGCTTCTACAGTAACCCTCATCGCCATTTCAGCGGCATATAATTTTGCCATAGCACCCGATAGGTCATAATTATTTTTTTGATCTTTATCCCAAGCAGCTTTTAAACAAAGCAATCTGGCTGCTTCAATTTCGGTTGCCATATCGGCAAGTTTAAATGCAATTGCCTGATGTCTGCTAATTTCCTTACCAAAGGCTTTTCTTTCTTTAGAATATTGTAAGGCAAGTTCGTATGCGCCAGATGCGATTCCCAAAGCCTGTGATGCAATACCAATTCTGCCTCCGGCAAGAGTTTTCATGGCAAATGTAAATCCAAAACCATCCTCACCAATACGATTTTTTTTAGGTACTTTTACATCATTGAACATTAACGAATGTGTATCTGAACCTCTAATACCCAGTTTATTCTCTTTATTTCCAACTACAAAACCTTCCATTCCTTTTTCAACAATAAAAGCATTGATCCCGTGATGTGCTTTTTCCGGATGTGTATGCGCTATAACCAAATATATACTTGCGGTGCCACCGTTTGTAATCCAGTTTTTGGTTCCGTTGATTAGGTAATAATCTCCTTTGTCTATAGCAGTTGTTCTTTGTTTGGTTGCATCACTTCCGGCTTCCGGTTCACTTAAAGCAAAAGCACCAATTACTTCTCCTTTTGCCAATGGAACCAGATATTTTTGTTTTTGTTCTTCTGTTCCGTATGTTTCCAATCCCCAGCAAACCAAAGAATTATTCACCGACATTACTACAGATGCAGATGCATCAATTTTTGAGATCTCTTCCATTGCCAGTACATAGGACATAGTATCCATTCCGCCTCCGCCGTATTTTGGGTCAACCATCATGCCAAGAAAGCCCAATTCTCCCATTTGTTTGATCTCATCATGAGGAAATTTTTGTTTCTCATCACGTTCAATTACTCCCGATTTTAATACATTATTTGCAAAATCACGAGCAGCATCTCTAATCATTATTTGTTCTTCGGTTAGTGTAAAATCCATATCAGTTGAAGTATTTTTTATTTTATTTGAATTGTTCCAAAGATACTGAAAAATTTAAAAATCAATTTGTATTTTTACAAGCAAATAAAAATTATGATTTGGCATGTAATTGGAGTAATGAGTGGGACATCACTTGACGGAATAGATTTAGCATATATTAAAATTGAGAAGAAAAAATCATATACTTTTAAAATTTTAGAAACAAATACGGTGAATTATTCCGAAAAGTGGAAAAAATCATTATTTGAGGCGTTCAATTATTCAGGGGAAAAATTAACAAAATTAGATGTTGATTATGGTAATTTTTTAGGGAAGATCATTAATGATTTTATACAGGAAAAAGGGCTAAAAAACATTGATTTCATCGCTTCACACGGGCATACGATTTTTCACCAACCTCATTTAAATTACACCTTACAAATTGGCAGTGGCACTGTGATATCTGCCGTTACAAATATCAAAACCATTTGTGATTTTAGAGTACAGGATATTGCCTTAGGAGGGCAAGGAGCTCCACTGGTTCCCATTGGGGATAGATATCTTTTTTCGGAGTATGAATTTTGCTTGAATCTAGGAGGTTTTTCAAATATTTCATTTGAAAAAGAGAACCAAAGATTAGCCTTTGATATTTGTCCGGTTAATATTGTGATGAATTATTATACCCGTAAAATTGGTTTGGAATACGATGATAAAGGGCAAATTGCTTCAAAAGGTATTTTAAATAAAGAGTTATTTAAAGAACTTAATAATTTACCTTTTTATACTGAAGATCAACCAAAATCTCTTGGTTATGAGTATATTGTAGAAACGATTTTTCCGATGATAGATAAGTATAAATTAGGTCTGGAAGATTTTTTACGAACTTTTGTAGAGCATGTTGCTATTCAAATTGCAAATATTGTTAACGTGAATTGCAATAAAATGAGCAACGAGAAAATATTGATAACTGGAGGTGGGGCCTTTAATGATTTTTTGATTGATAGAATAAAGCACCTCGTTAAAGTTGAAGTGATAGTTCCTGATAAAGAGACCATTGATTTTAAAGAAGCTGTAGTCTTTGCTTTATTGGGTGTTTTAAAGGATCAGAATGAGATCAACTGTTTAAAAAGTGTTACCGGAGCAAGAAAAGACCATAGTAGTGGTGTTGTTTTTAATGTTTGAAATAGACTTTTAAATAATTATAATTATGAAGGAACTTCTTAAAAAGTACGAAAACAAATCGCCCGAAATTGTATTTCATTGGCGAGATCAAGAAACTGAAGCAGAAGGATGGACCGTTATTAATTCACTTCGTGGAGGTGCTGCTGGCGGAGGAACCAGAATGCGTAAAGGGTTGAATGAAAATGAAGTACTCTCTTTAGCGAAAACCATGGAAGTTAAATTTACCGTGTCCGGACCAGAAATTGGTGGTGCAAAATCGGGTATCAATTTTGATCCGAATGATCCGCGAAAGCGAGGTGTTTTAGAGCGTTGGTATAGGGCAGTTTCACCTTTATTGAAGTTTTACTATGGAACTGGTGGAGATTTGAATGTAGATGAGATCCATGATGTAATTCCCTTAACGGAGGAGTGTGGTATTTGGCATCCACAAGAAGGTGTGTTTAATGGGCATTTTAAACCTACGGAGGCTGAAAAGATCAATAGGATTGGTCAATTGCGCCACGGAGTGATCAAAGTGATTGAAAATGAAAAGTATTCTCCTGATCTGACAAAAAAATATACAGTAGCTGATATGTTGACGGGATATGGTGTGGCAGAGGCGGTTAAACATTATTATGATATTTATGGAGGTGATCTTCAAGGGAAAAGAGCTATCGTTCAGGGTTTTGGAAATGTTGGATCAGCAGCGGCTTATTATTTAACACAGCTTGGAGCAAAAGTTGTTGGTGTGATAGATAGAGTAGGGGGTATTATTAACAAAGATGGTTATTCTTTAGAAGAGATCAGAACTATGTTTTTGAATAAAAAAGGAAATA
The DNA here is from genome assembly GCA_016744615.1 of Flavobacteriaceae bacterium. Lineage (GTDB taxonomy): Bacteria > Bacteroidota > Bacteroidia > Flavobacteriales > Flavobacteriaceae > Lutimonas. The sequence goes on along the minus strand of JADGEA010000034.1, from coordinate 24,232 downwards.
TGTTGGTTGCTGAAGATATGATTCCATTTGATGAGGTAAATGAAAAAATATGGTCATTGTCTGCAGAGATATTTGTTCCTGCAGCAGCATCAAGGCTGGTAACAAAAGATCAGATTACACAAATGATCAATTCCGGATTAGAAGTAATTTCACCCGGTGCAAATGTTCCTTTTGCTGATACGGAAATATTTTTTGGATCTATTATGGAATATACAGATCAGAAAGTTAGTTTGATTCCTGATTTTATTTCCAATTGTGGAATTGCCAGAGTTTTTGCTTATTTAATGGAGTCGAGAGTTGATCTTCCTATGAAAGATGATGCTATTTTTAACGATACTTCATCAACAATTAGGGATGCTTTAAAAAAAGTCAATCACCTCAATCCATACAAAACAGATATGTGTAAGACAGCCTTTGAAATTGCTCTGCAAAAATTAGTGTAAGGAGAAGCTTGTAAGGTTCATATTAAAAAAGGAATTTTTTAGATAAAAATCAAATGATAAATTGCTATATTTAGCGGCTAAAATATAAAAAATGGAGACCTTAATTATTCTTGTTTTTGCATTGGGATATCTTGCAATAACATTAGAACACAATTTAAAATTAGATAAATTAATACCAGCGCTTGGTATGATGGCAGCATTATGGGCTCTGGTTTCTTTTGGAATTGATGCATTTCCCAATTGGTTTGATTCCTCAGGGCATAAATTAGTTGAAGGTTTTGCAGGTTTTGCTTCCGAAGAAAAACATCACTTACTTGAAGAAACACTATTGCATCATTTAGGAAAAACAGCTGAGATCTTGTTTTTCTTGTTGGGAGCAATGACTATTGTTGAAATCATTGATTATTTTGATGGATTTGCCACATTTAAGAGCTATATAAAAACAAAAAGTAAGAAAAAGTTATTGTGGATCTTTGCATTTTTAGCTTTTATTCTTTCTGCAATTATTGATAATCTTACTGCAACTATTGTTTTGATAACCATACTTCAAAAAATTATTAAAGACAGAAATACTCGTTTGTATTTTGCAGGTATGATTATTATTGCTGCAAATGCTGGTGGTGCATGGTCACCTATAGGAGATGTTACAACAACTATGTTGTGGATTGGTAAAAAAGTATCCGCAGGGAAATTAGTGGAATTTTTAATTGTTCCGTCATTAATATGTATGATGGTTCCAACCTTAATAGCTACTTTTTTAAAACCATTTAAAGGTAACATTGAAGTAGAAGAGAATGAAGGGAAGCCTGTTGATTCATATGGTGCCAGAATGCTTTATATTGGATTGGGTGCTATAGTTTTTGTGCCATTTTTTAAAACATTTACACATTTACCACCTTATGTGGGTATGATGCTTTCCTTATCAGTAGTTGGAGCTTTTGCAGAAATGTATAGTAGATCATCTTTTACTATTTCGCATCCAATTGATGAAGAAGGTGATAATTCAGAAGGGCATCACAGCCCGGTGCATTTAGCCTTGTCAAAAATTGAAATGCCTAGTGTGTTATTTTTCTTCGGAATTTTAATGGCAGTTGCGGCTTTGGAGTCATTAGGTTTATTATTTATTGGTGCCGAATCCTTAAAAACCGTAATACCAGATACAGATATTGTAGTGATGTTGTTGGGTGTAGCTTCTGCAGTTGTTGATAATGTACCCTTAGTAGCAGCGAGTATGGGAATGTTCAATGAGCCTATGGATCATCATTTATGGCATTTTGTAGCTTATTCTGCAGGTACAGGAGGCAGTATGCTTATTATTGGCTCTGCTGCTGGTGTTGTTGCAATGGGGATGGAAAAGATCGATTTTTTCTGGTATTTTAAAAATATAGCATGGTTGGCTGCAATTGGTTTTGTAGTTGGTGCGATAGCCTTTTTTGGTATGAGAATGATTTTATAAACTTTAAGTAAATTTTATGAGTTTTACAACAATTTTACATTGCTTGAAGCGTTAATTTTACGGACTTTAATTCAATAACATGTTATTTAGTATTCAGCAAGATCCAGGAGCAAATCCTGATATTTTAACAGAAACGGTTTCAGAAGAAAAAACTTTGTCCATTTATAATTTAATTATGCATAGTGGAACAGGAGGTATGATAATTATTGCCTTACTTTTCGTTTTACTTTTGGTTGCATTGTATATTTATTTTGAACGATATTTAGCAATTAAAAGAGCTTCAAAAGTAGATAAGAATTATATGAACCAAATTAAGGATAAGATCCTTGGCGGAAATATTGAAGCTGCTAAAATATTAAGTCAGGCCAATAAAACTCCTGTTGCCAGATTGATTGAAAAAGGTATTTCGAGAATAGGAAAACCTTTAGAAGATATCAATACTGCTATTGAGAATGCAGGAAAACTTGAAATTTATAAACTAGAGAGAAATGTTAGTGTTTTGGCTACAATTGCGGGTGCCGCACCTATGATTGGCTTTTTAGGAACGGTTATAGGTATGATCATTGCAATTCATGAAATAGCAAATGCCGGGGGGCAAATTGATATCAAATTGCTGAGTGATGGTTTATATACTGCTATGACCACTACAGTTGCCGGACTTATCGTTGGGATCATTTCTTATATTGCTTATAATCATCTTATTGATAAAACAAATAAGGTGGTATATCAAATGGAAGCCAACTCGCTGGAATTTTTAGATTTGTTAAACGAACCAGTATAAACACTTTTTTTGATTTATAATTTTGGATTAATAAATTAGGATATAAATAAATGGAAATTAGAGGTAGAAATAAAATAAATCCAAATTTCAATATGTCGTCTATGACGGATATTGTATTTTTACTTTTGATATTCTTTATGCTAACGTCAACTCTGGTAACAGTAAACGCATTGGATATTCTTCTGCCAAAAGCACAAGGCAAAACCGAAAATAAAAAGTCGATTGCTGTTAGTATTACCAAGAATTTAGATTTTTTTATTGATACAAAAAAAGTAAAAGAGGGAAATCTAGAACAGTCTTTACTGGAGAATTTAAAAACAGAAGACAATCCTACCATTGTACTTCGAGCAGAAGAAGGAGTTCCTATTGAAAAAGCAGTGAAAGTTTTAGATATTGCCAACAGAAACAAGATAAAAGTAATTCTGGCAGTAAGACCAAAATAATTTAATAATATTTTTAGAATGCCATTTTTAGAAACCAAAGACAAACGAAAATCAGCGGCTTTAACAACGGTTATTGCTATTCTGATTGTATTTTTGATCTTTAATTTTGGTATGACCTACTTTGACCCGCCAAAAGAATATGGTATTGCTGTAAATTTTGGTACAAATGATTTTGGAAGTGGTAATGTGCAACCAAAAGAAGCTTTAAAACCCGCTAAACAGGAAATTGTTGAAGAAGAACAAGTAGAAGAGCAGATAGAAGAAGAGGTTGTAGAAGAGCAATTAGAAGAAAGTGCTCCTGTACAAAATGATGCAGCAGAAGATGTAATCACTCAAAACAATGAGGATGCCATCGCTATCAAGAGAAAAGAAGAAGCAAAAAAGAAAAAGGAAGCAGACCGTATTATAGAGGAAAAGAAAAGAGTTGAAAAAGAACGTCTTGCCGAGGTGGAAAGGAAAAAAGCAGAAGAGAAAAAACGAGCAGAAGAAGAAAGGAAAGCTAAAGAAGCTAAAAGAAAGAAATTAGATGCCATGATAGGAGGTATTAGCGATAATGATGGCAAAGCAGATGGGGGAGAAGGTAATGATAATAAAGCAGGTGATAAAGGTGAAATAACCGGTGATCCTAATGCCAAGGGGTACTATGGAAATAGTTATTACGGATCCGGTAGTGGGCAGGGCTATGGTTTAAATGGACGAAACTTAATTAAAAAAGGAGATATATACAAACAAGATTGTAATGAATATGGTAAAGTAGTTGTAAAAATTGAAGTAGATAGGAATGGAAAAGTTACTAGAGCAACTCCTGGAGTAAAAGGCTCTACGAGTACAGCTCCTTGTTTATTGACTCCTGCCAAAAAAGTTGCTTTATCATACAAATGGAATTTAGATTCTAAAGCGCCATCAAAACAAATTGGTTTTATCACTGTAAACTTCAATTCTAATGCTCCTGATTGATTATAATGAAACTTTAAAATGGATGTTCGCCAAACTTCCTATGTATCAAAGGCTAGGAAAAACGGCATTTAAAAAAGATCTTACCAATATTATTGCTTTATCAAAGCAGTTAGATTATCCTGAAAAGAAATTTTTAACCGTACATGTTGCCGGTACAAATGGCAAAGGTTCAACAAGCCATATGATTGCTTCGGTATTACAACAAGCAGGATATAAAGTAGGTTTATATACTTCACCTCATTTAAAGGATTTTAGAGAGCGAATCAAAGTAAATGGAAATTGTATTCCGAAGAAAGAAGTTGTGAAATTTATCGATTTGCACAAAGTTTTTTTAGAACAACAAAATTTATCATTTTTTGAGTTAACAGTAGGTCTAGCATTTGACTATTTTGCAAATCAGCATGTAGATATAGCGGTTATTGAAGTAGGGTTGGGAGGCAGATTAGATTCAACAAATATTGTAACACCCTTAGTTTCAGTTATTACAAATATAGGTTTAGATCACACCCAGTTTTTAGGGGAAACCTTAGCAGAAATAGCATTTGAAAAAGCAGGGATTATCAAACCTGAAATTCCGGTGGTGATAGGTGAGAAGCAAAAGGAAACAACTCAAGTTTTTAAAGAGATTGCCAATAAAAATCAGGCTAAAATGTATTATGCTGAAGAGGTGATTTTGGATAATTATAAAACCGACCTGCTGGGTAATTATCAAAAAAAGAATGTAAAAACAGCAGTAATGACTTTAAATTTGTTGGACCAGCAAACAACTATTCAAATATCTGATAAAGAAATAAAAACCGGACTTCAAAATGTAGTTGCCAATACAGGTTTAAAAGGGAGGTATCAAATTTTGCAAAAGAAACCTAAGGTGATTTGTGATACAGCACATAATAAGGAAGGTTTACAGCTGGTTTTAGAGCAGGTGCAAAATGAACAATATGATCAACTACACATTGTTCTTGGTGTTGTGAATGATAAAAGTTTGGATGATATTTTACCTCTTTTTCCAATAGATGCAAATTACTATTTCTGTAAGCCTAATATTCCTAGGGGTAAAAACAAAAATGAACTTCAACAAATTGCGTTAAAATTCGGTTTGAAAGGTGATGTTTATGACAGTGTCATCCATGCTTATCAAAATGCCTTAAAAAGTGCTGAATCAGGTGATTTGGTGTATGTGGGAGGAAGTACTTTTGTTGTTGCAGAATTGCCAATTTAATTTCTTAGCTTTGTAATTGATAAAATCGTTTTGTCAATTTATTTAAAAACAACTCTTATGAAAAGTAAATTATCTTCGATCATTTCTGTTATTATTCTTTTTTTATTCAGTTCCATTATGAGTGCTCAACATAAAAAAGAGAATCTGGAATCTATGTATGTTACTGTAATTACATTACACGGAGTGGAGGGAGCAGATTATGATGAATGGTTAAAAGTTGAAAAGGAATATTTTGATAAAGTTACAAGCAAAATTGATATGATGCTTGGTCATGAGGTTTTGGTACGCTATTATTCGAATGATCTTAGTGAGATCAAGGTGATTAATGTGTTTAAAGCATGGAGTGATATTGAGTATGTAAATGAAGTAAGAGAAGTGCTTATTCAAAAAGCATGGCCAAAGGAGGCTGATAGAAATGCGTTTTTTCAAAAGCAAAATAGTTTTTATACTAACTATCATTCAGATGAAATTTATATAACTACCAATTTGTCTAAATTAATGCCAGAATTAGAAAAAGCATCCCTAAAAAACCCAATGGTTTACTATATTGATACCAATATTTTATCAGATAAAGATAATAAGGATGCCTATAAATTATATGAAGAATATCTTAATGCTGTTGTGTATAAAAATTCTTATATCAAAGCTTACTATCCATTGAGACATTATTGGGGAGCAGATAGTAGAGAATTTTTAGAAATATATGTTGTAAATTCTTTATCTAATCTGGAAAAGTCTTTGGAAATGGATCAAACATTATTTAAATTATTCATGCCAGATAAAGCGAAAAGAGAAGGATTTTTAAAAGCATATCGTAGCACGGTATTGGCTCATAAAGACGATTTGTATAAAAATGTTCCATCTTTATCTAAATAAGGTCTATTCCAAATTTGGACAGATAAATTATTTGGTAAAATAATTTAAAATATTCTATAAATATATTTGTCAGATTAAAAAACTCATATATATTTGCATCCGCTTAGGGCAATTAGCTCAGTTGGTTCAGAGCATCTCGTTTACACCGAGAGGGTCGGGGGTTCGAATCCCTCATTGCCCACCAAAATACCTGCAAATATCTTATTTGCAGGTATTTGTATTTTTGGTTATCACAATGGTTGCCATTTTTTTGTTTTTATTATAAAACTTTATCTATTTTAGGATCAAATTAAAAATTGTCCCCAAGTTTTATTGTTGACCTTTTTTTATTCCGAAAAGTGGTCTGAGAAGAGCAACTCTTCTGATTATATACTCATAAAGAATCCATGATAATCCAAAGGTTCCGATGACCATTATTATCATTTTCAGAGAATAATGCATAGAATTGTTCATCAGTAAATACCCAAGAAAAAGGATGATGGTAAAATGCAAAATATAAAAGGGATATACTGCGTTATTTCTATAGGTGAGTATGTTGCTTTTTCTGTTTAAATACCTTGAACCAAAACCAAAAATAGTAAGGATCCAGCTCCAAACATTCAGTGGTTTTAAAATTTGAATCCATAAAGGGCTTTCTCCTTTTGCTAACATCCAAATAACCAGTATTGAGGCTATTAGACCTATTGTTAGAGACAGAAATCTGACCTTTATAAAGGCTTTCCAGAGTGAACTTCCTAGATTAGCTAGAAAAAAACCAGTTAATAAACAGATAAAATAATAACTGATAGCGTACCAGTCATTTGTTAAAGCCATAGTTAAAGGGAATCTCTTTTCTAGGGTTATTTCTATGATAATAAGTGGTATAACAAGTAGGTAGAGGTAAAGTGGTGATTTTTCAATCATCCGCTTAAAAGAATTAAAAAGAGGAGCTCCATTGTTCCTTAAATAAAGGAATATCGGCAGTGCGACAACCGACATGATTAACAGATAAACCAAGAACCATAGGTGTCCCCAGCTAAAGTTACCATCAGGGTAGATACCCTGAAAGGTTGAAGGATAGTACTCAAAATAGGAGACATCAACAGTTCCCTGTGTGAGCCGTTCTATATATATCTGAGGTGGAATAACTATGAATATACCTGCAAGTAGGGGAACAAATAAACGACTGAAACGTTCCTTAAGATATTTTACTCCTGATTTAGAAGATAACGAAAATCGGGTACCTATTCCCGAAACCACAAAAAGTATGGGTAATCTCCATTGCCGGATAAATTGCATGGGCCAGAACAACCAGCTTACCTGTACATTGTTCTTCATGGGTAAATCCCATTGTACCTGATCTCCCCACGATACAAAAAATAATCCTACATGCCAAAATATAAGAATATCAAACACAATCACTCTTATCCAATCAATATCGTATCTTCTCTTGCTCATGTAGTAATTTTTTATGGCAATGATAGATAAAGTATCAAAGCAACCAAGAAATCTGTGATCAATAGTCCTGAAATGTGCTATACAGGAACTTGAAAATACGAATGGGAAGTTTTTGGGATAAACTGGAAGGTAGATCAGCTTTGTTTAGTAAGCTTTTCTCTTGGAAACGATCTGGAAACAGGAACATTAAAATCTAAACCATCAAGCTTGATGGTAACCGAACGTGCATTTCCATGAAAAGATAATACTTTATCGAGATTTACTATATATGATTTATGACATCTAATGATATTATCCAAGTTGTTTGTTTTTTCCAAAAACCCAACCAAGGTAAGTCTTATCATCTCTTTTTTAATACCTGATTCATCATTCCAAAATACTGTTGCATAATTGCCCCCTTCAGCTTTAATGCATATCAGATTGGTAGAACTGATGATTAAGGAGGTATCCCTACTTGATTTTAGTTCAATTTGTTTTTTAGCCTTTAAGGTGCTTTGCTCTTTTATTTCTTTGCTGAAATTTTCTGCCATATTCCAATTTCTCCTAAAAAGTCTCTTTTCAATAAAATAGAGTGTAAAAACTACAGGAATTACTCCCAAAGAAAATGTCATGGTAATCCACGATACGATTCCTGTTCTGTTCAGGTTTGCAAGCCCTTCTATATGCGCCTTGCTTACCAGATGCTCACCATAAAAGTAATTTACAAGTGATATATTTAGAAGAATCCAAAGTATAGTGATAAAATTTTTGCCAGTTGTCCAGTTTGAATTATTTATGCTGCTTGGAAACAACAATGGTAATAGAAATAGGTTTAGTGCTGTTACCATAAAATCAATAATACCAAATCCACTCAAATAGAAAAATATACTTTTATAGGACTCAATTCCGAAAGGTCTGATTAGTATAAGAATACCAACCACCACCACACCTGATACCAAGGAGATAAGTAGTTTTTCTTTGGCCGATTCAACAATAGGGAATGGTTTTTTAAACCAGTCGGTAATTTGATTCTTTATTTTTGAATTGAAAAAAATATTTATATAGTTTATCAAAATTGAGACTAACGTCAAATTTTGTTATTTTTAATCTGTAACTCTTTAATCATAGTAAATTTAGTAATGTTTTACTCTAATTTTTTGTAAAATCTCCTAAAAATTTCCACGTTAGCAATAGAAATTAATCTCGTTTTTGTGATGTGGGTAATGCCCTGTAACGGCAGTCACCAGTAATCTTGGTAATTGTTTTTATTTATCTCGAAGTATATCAATATTAGAAAAGGTATACTTCGAGTTGATAATATTTTTTTAATTGATGATTGTCAATGACTTATAATAATTTTTGAGATCATTTAAAATATCTTTTTTTAGATTAATTATTTTGAGTTAGTATTTTTTATATTAATACAGTTCATCACTTAACATATTTGTAAGTGGAACTACACCGCAAAATACCCTTCCAGTTCCTTTAAAGTTTCTGTAGAGGTTTGAATATCTTTTACAATATTACCTTTGTCTAAAACAACGATTCGCTCGCAAACTTCTGTTATATGGTTAAGATCATGGCTGGAAATTAAAATGGTAACCTCTTTGTTTTCAGTAAGTGTTTTTAAAGTTTTCTTTAAACGAATTTGCGTAGTAGGATCTAAATTAGCAAAAGGTTCATCTAAAACAATTACCTCTGGATTACCAATCAATGCTGCAACGATTCCGGCTTTTTTTTGGTTTCCTTTGGATAGGTCTCGTAAGTATTTTTTCTTACCAATGATTTCATCATTAAAGATGTCTTCAAATTGGTGTAAAAAAATATCGATATCTGCCTTGTTCATTCCTCTTAATTCTCCAATAAAATAAAAGTATTCTTCAGGGGTTAGGTAACCGATTAAAAAGCTTTCATCAATAAAAGCAGCAGTAAATGATTTCCAGTCTTCGCTGGTATTAACTTGAATTTCATTGTTTGTGATAGATCCTGTTGTAGGTTGAATAAGATCTAATAATAAATTAAAAAAAGTAGTTTTACCAGCACCATTGTTTCCAACTAAACCAAAAGTTTGTCCTTTTGGAATTTCTAAAGATTCGATATTTAAAACAGTGGTGCCACCATATTTTTTAGTAAGTTCAGTAGATTTTATCATGGTTTGTTTTTTTAAGAGAATATAAATAGGGTTTTAGTTGTCTTGCTCAAAAGCGGCAATCATTTGGTATTTAGAATTCAGGTATTTTTTTACTATAAAACCCATTATTTTTTGATGAAAGAGTATGCCGAGTCCGCCAATTAGTATAAGTGTTGCAATACCTGCTTCAAAACCAAAAAAATGATAAGGAACATAAAAGATCAAAATAGGAAATAATAATAAAGGAAAACCAATGATCCATTGTACAGCTCCTGTTCCCTGATAATTAAATGCTGCATGTTGACTAAGATTGATCTTTTTTCGGTTAAATGACCCTCCGTAAAGGAGAACATGAGAGTTGATACCAATATTATAAACCATAGCAGCAAAATGGATCAATAATATATTCCAACCAAAATAGACGTAAGGGATACTAAGTGTAAAAAGAGCAACAGCACTTAAAGTCATTAAAAGGAATTTTGAGCTTAAATATTCTTTGTATTTGATATTCTGGCTCATTAGCAATTTGTAATAAGCGCTGTCCCAGGCAGGTATGAATTGTCCAAAATTTATCATAAAGATTCCTGTAACGAAAATTCCTACAAAAATAAACATGGGTGTCAACCCTTGATATGTAGGATTTGGATAAAAGATCAATCCGTAGAGAAGTCCGAGTATCACAAGGTATAAGGTTGATTTTGAGCGTTTATTTCTCCATATCATTTTAAGATCCAATTGTAGAAAAGGAGCCATATCACCAAATCTTCTTGTCCAGTCCATATCAGATGATGTAGCAATCTGCGTTTTAGATTTTAGGCTACCATCTACATATAATTTTTTCTTTAAAGTAAAAAAATTAAAATAATACAAGACACCAAGTATAATCAATGGAACTATAATTAGAACAGGGTTTGATGTTATGCTGTTCATTGCATTGGAAAGCAGTGAAGAAAACGATACCCAGTTAAAATAATTCAATGTATATAAACCTGAAACAATAAGAATAATTGGTAAAAAGGATAATTCAGTTTCAGCTGATTTACTCTCAATAATAAAGTTTAAAAAATTAATGATCAAGGTAAAAATGATCATGGTAAACATCCAGCTTATAACTGTACTGGGACTATAGTCATTAATTATTAGTATGATACTGAATGGAATAACAGCAAAAAGGGGTAAGAAATTATAAAAGGAAATCACAGATTTTCCTAAGACATAATGGATGATTTTGTTCTTTTTTATGGGTAAGGTGAGTAATGGTTTTATATTCATAACCGGAAGTTTTTGAAGGAAAAACCGTAGCATGAGGTCTGCCAAAAACCAAAAAAATAAAAATCCGTTTACGATGAGCAAAGGGTCTTTATCAGGAAACTGTTCTTTTAGAATTGGGTATAGTCCAAAACCAAGACCTAAAAACATTAGGATAAAATAGAGGGCTAAAAAAATCATTAAAATATTTAACGCAACACTTTTTTGCCAGTAGGAAGAGCGGAAGAACTGTTTCCATTCCAAATTTATAAAATGAGTTATCATTGGGTTAGTTTTGTAACATTAGAAGTGTAAATATAGGAATTGTTACATTGTTTAAAAAAAATAATTTTCACGTAAAGGTTCCGTAAAGGAAAAACGAAAATTCTTAAGGAAATTAAGGCAAATTCAGTAGTTTTTAGTCTGCATAATATTTTTACTACTGTTTACAGATAGCTAATAAACAAACTTTCCATACTCACTTTTAATAGTAAGTTTTTTCTTGTCGGATGCTTCAACTCTTCCCACGATCTGCGCATTTACATTGAATGATTTTGAGATAGCAATAATGTCTTCGCTAATTTCTTTTGGAACATACAGTTCCATTCGATGGCCGCAATTAAAAACCTGGTACATTTCTCTCCAATTGGTATTGGATTGTTCCTGAATCATTTTAAACAGAGGAGGTACTTTAAATAAATTATCTTTGATAATATGAAGGTTATCTACAAAATGTAAAATTTTTGTTTGTGCTCCGCCACTGCAATGTATCATTCCATGCACGTTTTCAGCATGACTTTTTAATATTTTTTTAATAATTGGAGCATAGGTTCGAGTTGGAGATAAAACAAGTTTTCCGGCATTTAGGCTAACATCTGCAACAGCATCAGTTAGTTTTTTTGAACCGGAATAAATAAGATCTTCAGGTACAGCCGGGTCAAAACTTTCCGGATATTTTTTCGCTAAATATTTATCAAAAACATCGTGGCGCGCACTGGTCAGGCCATTACTCCCCATGCCGCCATTATACTCTTTTTCGTATGTTGCCTGCCCGAATGATTCTAGGCCAACAATTACATCACCAACTTTGATATTGGCATTGTCAATTACTTCACTACGCTTTAAACGGGCAGTAACGGTTGAGTCAACAATAATTGTTCTTACCAAATCACCAACATCAGCAGTTTCGCCACCGGTTGAATGAATTGTTATTCCAAACTCTTTTAATTCGGCAAGTAATTCTTCACCACCATTGATGATAGCTGAAAGTACTTCACCCGGAATCAAATTTTTATTTCTTCCAATGGTAGAAGAAAGCATGATATTATCCGTAGCACCTACACAGATCAGATCGTCAATATTCATGATCAAAGCATCTTGTGCAATTCCTTTCCAAACAGAAAGATCTCCTGTTTCTTTCCAGTACATATAAGCCAAAGATGATTTTGTTCCAGCACCATCGGCATGCATTACCAAACAATACTCTTCATCATTTGTTAAATAATCAGGTACAATTTTACAAAATGCTTTAGGGAAAAGGCCTTTATCAACATTTTTGATAGCGTTGTGTACATCTTCTTTTTGTGCAGAAACACCTCTTAAATTGTATCGATTATCTGATGAACTCATCTCTTCGGTTTTTTATGTAATAAATATAAGTACTTTTTATTGTAATCAATAATTGCTTTCCCTTTGTGAAGGATATCAGCACCAATAATTCCTTGCACAGGTTTTGCTTTTTGTTTGACCAATGCATTATTGATATGCGAAAGGTTGATCAGGATTAAAGGATGTTTTTTTAAAGTAAACTTACCAATAGCAAAATTATTCTTTTTTGAAATAAGTGTATCTATTTCTGAAGGCCCGGCTCCACTTGCTTTGTGCTCAGATTCTTCAGTAGACAGGTTAAAAGTTTCAATCTCGTCAAATCCAACGCATGAGTTAGAAGCTCCTGTATCTAAAATAAACAGGCCTTTTATTTTATTTATTTTGAGCTTGATCTCAAAATGATTGGTTACTGTTTTTTTAAGTTTGATGCGTATATAACCCTGCTCGAATAAAAAGTCTTTTAGTTGATCCATAAATTAGATAACAGATTTAAACTGCTCCAAGAAACGAACATCATTTTCGTAGAACATCCTAATATCAGGAATTTGATACAGCAACATTGCGATTCGTTCAATACCCATTCCAAAAGCATAGCCACTATATTTTTCTGGATCTATATTTACATTTTTCAATACATTTGGATCAACCATTCCACAGCCCATAATCTCTAGCCAGCCAGTTCCTTTTGTTATTTTGTAGTCTATTTCTGTTTCCAATCCCCAGTAAATATCTACCTCTGCACTTGGTTCTGTAAAAGGGAAATAAGAAGGCCGTAATCTTATTTTTGATTTCCCGAACATCTCTTTGGTAAAATATAAAAGTGTTTGTTTTAAATCGGCAAAAGAAACATTTGTATCAATATACAAACCTTCTACCTGATGGAAAATACAGTGCGCACGTGCAGAAATATCTTCATTTCTAAAAACTCTTCCCGGAGAAATAGTTCTTATCGGAGGATCATTTTTTTCCATATAACGAACCTGCACAGATGATGTATGTGTTCTCAATAAAATATCCGGATCTTTTTCAATAAAAAAAGTATCCTGCATATCTCTAGCCGGATGATATTCTGGCAAATTCAATGCCGTAAAATTATGCCAATCGTCTTCAATTTCCGGACCTTCAGAAACAGTAAATCCAATTCTTGAAAAAACATCAATAATTTGATTTTTTACAATAGAAATTGGATGTCGTGAACCTAGTTCAATAGATTCTGCCGGACGGGTTAGATCTCCATAAACTTTTGCTTCTTTTTTTGATCCTTCCAATGCGCTTTTTATAGTGTTGACTTTTTCAGTAGCAGTATTTCTTAAATTGTTCAATGCTTGTCCAATTTCTTTCTTTTGTGAAGCCTCCACATTTTTAAATTCGGCAAAAAGTTGTTTTAAAACTCCTTTACTTCCTAAATAATTAATTCTAAAGGCTTCCACTTTATCTAAAGTATCTGCATTAAAGCTATTTATATCTTCAAGTAATCTGTTTATCTGGTCCTTCATTTTCAGTTTCAAATTAAACGACAAATTTACATTTTTTTATTTATGAATTACTTATTAATATTTTAACTTGCATAAATAATTCAATTCAATTAGAATATGGAAAAAAGAGAGCTCCCTGATATAAGGAATCATTGGTTTGAGGAAGTTGCATTTAATAAATTAATGCAAAAGAGAATTTATAAGGTCCTTATTGTATGTTCTAATTATGATTATTACATGCTTGAAGAAGATGGTAGAATAGATGAACGAATTTTTAATGAATATACTTCTTTAAGTCTTAGATATCCACCCAGTTTTATCCATGCAAATACAGTTAGAAGAGCATTAAAAGTACTGAAGTCTGATACAATTGATTTGGTAATTACCTGGTTAGATATTGGTAATTACAAGGCATTTGAAACTTCAAAAAAGATCAAAGAGGATTTTCCACTTGTTCCGATTGTGGCATTAAGCCATTATTCTTCTGAATTGAGAAAGAAACTTGAAAATGAAAAAGTTACTTCAATTGATTTTGTATTTCATTGGAATGGAAATTTAGATATCTTTTTTGCTATTGTAAAACTTGTTGAAGACAGGATGAATGCTGAGAATGATATCAATAAAATAGGGGTTAAGGCCATCTTGCTGGTTGAGGATTCATTGCGGTTTTATTCCAGATATTTACCATTAATGTATAAGGTAATATTAAAACAAACGAGTTCATTTATGTCTGAAGGATTAAATGAACATCGTAGAACGATGTTGATGAGAGGTAGGCCAAAGGTCTTACTGGCAACAACTTATGAAGAAGGTTTAGATTTGTTTGAGAAGTTTAAATATAATTTGTTAGGAGTTATATCGGATGTTAGCTATTTTAGAAAAGGTAAAAGAGATAAGGAAGCTGGTTTTTACTTTTTAAGATATGTTAGAAAATTTAAGCGTTATTTTCCGTTTTTGGTACAATCATCTGATATAAATAATGAAGCCCGTGCCTTAGAATTAAAAGGTAAATTTTTATATAAGTATTCAGAAACATTGGGTGATGATATAAAAAAATATATTACAAAGTATTTTTCATTTGGTGATTTTGAATTTTGGGATCCTATACAATTTAAAGTGACGGCAGTTGTAAAAGATCTTAACGGTTTACAAAAAGTTTTAAAAACAGCATCTGTTAATTCTATACAGTATCATGCCGAACGAAATGAGTATTCTCGATGGTTAAAATCAAGGGCATTATTTCCTTTATCAGATCTATTAAGTAAGGTAGAACATACTGATTTTGAAGATGCTGAGCAAATAAGAGAGTTTCTGATCAAATCTATCAAAGCATACAGAATTCAGAGATCTAGAGGAGTTATTGCAAAATTTGATAAATTTAAATATGATGAATATCTCAGTTTTGCGAGGATTGGTGATGGACATTTAGGAGGGAAAGGAAGAGGATTGGCATTTATTGACTATTTTTTAAAGAGGCATCGATTGTTTAATAAATTTAAAGATGTTATGGTCACAATTCCGAGAACTGTTGTATTGAGTACAGAGGTCTTTGATGAATTTATGGAAGAACATGAATTAATTCGATTTGCTGCCAAATCAAATAATGATGATGATATATTAAATGCATTTATCTCAAAACCACTTCCTCAATGGGTTTTAGATGATATTCGTGCTTTTTTAGAAATAACTTCATCACCGCTTGCTATTCGCTCTTCAAGTGTGTTAGAAGATTCACATTATCAGCCATTTGCAGGTGTTTTTTCAACATATATGATTCCAAGTACAGATAAAGAATTAATGCTTAAAATGGTTTCCAATGCAGTGAAATCTGTTATAGCTTCTGCATTTTTTCAGGATAGTAAAGCTTATTTAAAAGCAGCATCTCATACCATTGAAGAAGATAAAATGGCTGTTATTTTACAAGAAGTAACAGGAAAGCAGTATGATGATGTGTATTATCCAAATATTTCAGGAGTAGCTCGTTCGGTCAATTTTTACCCTATTGGAAATGAAAAATCTAGTGAAGGAATCGTAAATATCGCTACTGGTTTGGGAGAGATTATTGTTGGGGGAGGCAGTTCTTTAAGATTTTCTCCATACCATGCTAAAAAAATACTACAACTTTCTTCGCCAGGTTCAGCACAAAGAGAAACACAAAAATACTTTTACGGATTAGAGATGAATCCGGAAAAATATAATGTTTCTACCAATGAGGCAGTAAATAAAAGGAAGATAACATTAAGAAAAGCAAAAGACCATGGATCATTGAAATTTGTTGCTTCAACATATGATTTGCAAAATAATATTATTCGCCCTGGTGTATTGCACGATGGGATTAGGATAATTACTTTTGATAATATTTTAAAGTATGATAGTTTTCCTTTAGCAGATATTTTGAAAGAACTGTTGCGTATTGGTCAGCGAGAAATGAGAAATGCCATTGAAATGGAATTTGCAGTAAATCTGGATGTACCAAAGGGAGATCCAAAAGAATTTAGTTTTTTGCAGATCCGACCTATTGTTGAAAGTAATATGGCAAATAGTGCGTTGCCAAAGAATTTTAAAATGTCAGATACAATTATCTATTCAGAATCTGCATTAGGAAATGGAAATTATGAAGGCATAAAAGATTTTGTTTATGTTAAACCCGATACGTTTAACTCTGCAAATACACGAGAAATTGCAATAGCTGTAGAAAGAATTAACAAAGAGTTTATTGAAAAAGAAAAAAACTATATTTTAGTTGGTCCTGGCAGATGGGGTTCAAGTGACCCATGGTTAGGAATTCCGGTTGTTTGGCCACAAATTTCTGCAGCAAAAATAATTATTGAAGCAGGTTTACATGATTTTAGAATAGATCCCAGTCAAGGAACTCACTTTTTTCAAAATCTCACCTCGTTTAAGGTGGGATATCTTACCGTTAACCCATTTATTGACGATGGCTTTTTTGATCTGGATTATTTAGATGATCAGAAAGCTGAATATGAGGATAAATATTTGCGACATATTCAATTTGATAAGCCTTTAATTACTGTTATAGAAGGTAAAACAAATAAGGCTGCAATTTTTAAAGAGGGTTATTCTAAACCTATTGATAAAAATAATTTAGAAGATTCAATAGATGATGTACCACTAGGTGGGTTTATGTAGAAAAAAGCAATTTTAAGACTCTATTTTTGTCAATAATTTAACTATTAAAGTTTAGAGGCTAAAATTTTATTAATTTTATAAAATAACTTTAAAAAATTCAATTATATGAAATAAAATATTATTAATTTTGTTTGGTAATATTTTAAATCAAATTATAAATTATACACCAATATATTATGAATCCAAATGATATAATAAATAATCTGGAATCAAAACATCCTGGGGAAAAAGAATACTTACAGGCTGTTCACGAAGTGTTAGAATCAATAGAAACTATTTACAATGAAAATCCGATGTACAAGGCGGCTCAAATTATAGAGCGACTTGTTGAACCGGATAGGATCTTAACTTTTAGAGTTTCCTGGGTAGATGATTTAGGTAAGGTACACGTTAATTTAGGGTATAGAGTTCAGTTTAACAATGCAATTGGTCCATACAAAGGAGGTTTGCGTCTGCATCCAAGTGTAAATTTGAGTATACTTAAATTTTTGGGATTTGAGCAGATCTTTAAAAACGCCTTAACTACTCTACCAATGGGAGGAGCAAAAGGAGGTTCGGATTTTAATCCTAAAGGAAAATCTGATAATGAAATTATGCGTTTTTGTCAGGCATTTATGCTTGAATTATGGCGTATCATTGGGCCGAATACGGATGTTCCTGCGGGAGATATAGGTACAGGAGGTAGAGAAATAGGTTATTTGTACGGAATGTACAAAAAACTAAAAATGGAAAATACCGGTATTTTAACAGGTAAAGGATTGAATTGGGGAGGAAGTTTAATTCGTCCTGAAGCAACCGGATTTGGAGCAACCTATTTTATGAATGAAATGTTGAAAAAGAACAACGATACATTCAAAGGCAAAACTGTTACAGTTTCCGGATTTGGTAACGTAGCATGGGGTGTTGCTTTAAAGGTTATTGAAATGGGAGGTAAAATAGTTACTATTTCAGGACCTGATGGTTATATTTACGATGAAGCAGGATTAGATGAGGATAAGATCGAATACTTATTAGAACTTAGAGCCTCAAATAACGACATTGTATCTCCTTATGCGGAAGAATTTCCAGAAGCAAAATTTATTCCAAACAAAAAACCTTGGGAAATTCCTTGCGATATAGCGATGCCAAGTGCTATTCAAAATGAATTGAATGGTGATGATGCAAAACTATTGATAGCAAACGGAGTTAAATATGTTGCTGAAGTTTCAAATATGGGATGTACTCCTGAAGCAATTGCAGAATTTCATAAAAACAAGATACCTTTTGGTCCAGGTAAAGCTGCAAATGCAGGAGGAGTTGCGGTTTCCGGATTGGAAATGTCTCAAAATGCAATGAAACTAAACTGGTCAAATGAAGAAGTTGATGAAAAATTGCATGTAATTATGAAATCTATCCACGAAGCGTGCATAAAATATGGAACTGAAGATGATGGTTTTGTTGATTATGTGAAAGGAGCTAATATTGCTGGCTTTATTAAAGTTGCTGATGCTATGTTGGATCAGGGCGTGGTTTAATAAATTTACTAGATTGTAAAATAAAAAGTCTGCCAATTATTGGCAGACTTTTTTTGTGTTGAATCAAAAAAACCTTTCGAAATATTCAAAAGGTTTTGGTAAGATTAAACTTCTCTTGGCTTAAGAGAAGGTAAGTTTTTTTATTTTGCAGCTCTCATATATGCAGCTAAAGCACGTAATTGATCACCACTTAGATCTTTTACAAAACCATCTAAATTTGCTTTCATAATAGCAACCTGTCCAGGATCTGTATCAACAATTGCAGGAGCATTTCCTTTTAAGAATTGCACTAAATTTCCACTTTTTTCATCATAAATTTTTACGATATCTTTGATAGAAGGTCCAACTACTTTTTGATCTAACTGATGGCAAGAAACACAAGTTTTTTCAGTAAACAATTGTTTTCCTAAAGCAACCGGATCACCAACCTGAGAGGCTTCTGGGGCAGCTTTTTCAACAGTAGTTTCAACTTCTTTTTTAACTTCTTCTTTCTTTTCTTTTCCGCAACTTACCAAAAGCAAAGCGAAAACAATAACTGACATGATTATTTTTTTCATAATATAAATTTAATTGGTTATGATTAACGAACAAATTTATCATAAATTACTTAGATATTAATAATTAATTTGAAATAATTAATTGAATGCTGCACGAAACTATAATAAAGCTAAAAAAAACATTAAATTTGCAATAGATATAAATTAGAAGATGTTAAATAAATTAAGAATAGTAAATCAAAGATTTGATGAGGTTTCAGATTTGATTATCCAACCGGATATTATCATGGATCAGAAGCGTTATGTCAAGTTAAATAAAGAATACAAAGATCTTAAAAGTCTGGTGGATAAAGGGGAAGAATACAAATCTGCTATTTCAAATTTAGAAGAGGCGAAGGAGATCATTGCAGATGGTTCTGATGAGGAAATGGTTGAAATGGCCAAAATGCAGATGGACGAAGCAAATGGAAGTATCCCAAAACTGGAAGAAGAATTAAAATTGATGTTGATTCCAAAAGATCCGGAAGATGCTAAAAACATAATTGTAGAAATTCGTGCCGGCACAGGAGGAGATGAGGCGAGTATTTTTGCTGGAGATTTGTATAGAATGTACACAAAATTTGCCTCAGATAAAAATTGGAGAACTGAAATAGAAGATATAAGTGAAGGTACTTCAGGTGGTTTTAAAGAGATTATCTTTAGTATTAGTGGTGATGATGTTTATGGTACGATGAAATTTGAATCGGGTGTGCATCGTGTGCAGCGTGTTCCTCAAACAGAAACGCAAGGAAGGGTACATACTTCTGCAGCAACTGTTATGGTTTTGCCAGAGGCAGAAGAATTTGATATTGACCTAAAAACAAGTGATATCCGTGTAGATTATTATTGTGCATCCGGCCCAGGTGGTCAATCAGTAAATACTACTTATTCAGCTGTACGATTAACACATGAGCCTACCGGTATTTCAGCACAATGTCAGGATCAAAAATCACAACATAAGAATAAGGATAAAGCAATGAAGGTGTTAAGGTCCCGTATTTACGAAGTAGAACTGGAAAAGAAATTAAAGGAAGATTCAGAAAAAAGAAATTCTTTGGTTTCTAGTGGAGACCGTTCTGCCAAGATCAGAACCTATAATTATCCGCAGGGAAGAGTTACCGAGCACCGTATCGGACTTACTTTATACGACCTAAGTAATATCATAAATGGTGATATTCATAAAATAGTTGAAGAGCTTAAATTGCATGAAAATGCGGAGAAGTTAAAGGCATCTGATGAGGATTTGTAGGGAATCTTAATTTTGCTAGATGGTAAAACATCTTAAATAAAAAAAATCCTGAGCAAACACTCAGGATTTTTTATATAAGCAAGAAATTTATAATTTATTTTACTTTTTCAACTATTGCTTTAAAAGCATTGGGGTTATTCATTGCTAGATCGGCAAGAACTTTACGGTTCAGGTCAATATTATTAGCTTTTAATTTCCCCATAAATTGAGAATAAGATAAACCGTGTAGTCGAGCACCAGCATTGATACGCTGAATCCATAGACCACGGAAATTTCTTTTATTGTTTTTTCTGTCACGGTAAGCATATAACATAGCTTTTTGAACTGCATTTTTTGCAACCGTATATACATTTTTACGTCTACCAAAGAAACCTTTGGCTTGTTTTAAAATCTTTTTTCTTCGAGCCCTTTTGGCTACTGAGTTTACTGATCTTGGCATTTCTTTTTAGTTTTTTTGTGTTAGGCAGATTGGTTAAATCATTTTTTGAGCGCTAACACAGGGTTAATAATTACCAAATAAACTTTCGTTTATTTTAATGCTAATTGTTGTTTGATATTCGCTGTATCTGATTTGTGAACCAAACCAGCATGAGTTAATTTCAATTTTCGCTTTTTACTCTTTTTGGTCAAAATGTGACTTTTAAAAGCATGCTTTCTTTTAATTTTACCAGTACCCGTTAATTTAAAACGTTTTTTTGCACTGGATTTAGTTTTCATTTTTGGCATCTTCTTCTCTTTTACTCTTGCTTATAATTTTGTGATACTATTTTTATTTCTTCTTTTTAGAAGCAATAAAAATAGTCATTCTTTTCCCTTCTAATCTTGGCATTTGCTCTACAGTTCCGTAATCCTCAAGATCTTGTGCTAGTTTTAATAATAATATCTGACCCTGATCCTTAAAAATAATAGATCTTCCTTTAAAAAACACATATGCTTTTAATTTAGCACCGCTTTCTAAAAACTTAATAGCATGTTTCTTTTTAAATTCATAATCATGCTCATCAGTATTAGGACCAAATCTTATTTCTTTTACAACAACCTTGGTGGCCTTAGATTTTAAAGCTTTATCTCTCTTTTTTTGTTCGTATAAGAATTTTTTATATTCAATAATTTTACAAACAGGAGGTTTTGCTTTAGGTGATATCTCCACCAAATCCAATCCTAACTCCTCTGCTATTTCTCTGGCTTTTCTAATTGGATATACTCCAACTTCGACGTTGTCACCTACAAGACGTACTTCAGGAACATCAATTTTATGATTAATCTTGTGTAGATCCTCTTTAATTATCCTCCAAGGCCTTCTTGCGCCTCTTTTTCTTCTTATTGCTATAGCTGTAAAATTTAATCCTTACGGAATTGTGTTAAACTAAAATGGTTTTAATGTCTTATCTATTTCTTTTTGAATGATCTTTGAAAATTCTTCTACTGTGAATGTTCCTAAATCTCCTTCGCCATGTTTTCTAACCGAAACCGTACTTTCTTTCTCTTCATTTTCACCAATGATCAGCATGAATGGAATCTTATTCAATTCAGCATCTCTAATCTTTCTGCCAATCTTTTCATTACGGTCGTCAACGAGGGCGCGAATTTCGTAATTTTCTAGCAAATTTAAAACTTTTTCTGTATATATTTCGTATTTCTCGCTGATTGGTAGTAAAATAGCCTGTTCTGGCGTTAACCATAGAGGGAAATTTCCACCTGTATGCTCAATAAGAATGGCAATAAACCTTTCCATTGACCCAAAAGGAGCACGATGTATCATGACTGGTCGGTGTAATTGATTATCTGATCCCTTATAACTCAAGTCAAAACGCTCAGGTAAATTATAATCAACCTGAATAGTTCCCAGTTGCCAGCTTCTGCCCAAGACATCCTTTACCATAAAATCAAGTTTTGGACCATAAAAAGCGGCTTCGCCATATACGGTAACAGTTTTTAATCCTTTTTCTTTAGTCGCCTGGATAATCGCATTTTCTGCTTTTTCCCAGTTTTCGTCACTGCCAATATATTTTTCTTTATCATCAGGATCACGTAAAGATATTTGCGTAGTAAAATTATCAAAACCTAATGAACTAAACACGTAATTTACAATATCAATAACTGCTTTGAATTCATCATTCAACTGATTGGGAGTACAAAAAATATGTGCATCATCTTGTGTAAAACCTCTTACACGGGTCAATCCGTGAAGTTCGCCACTTTGTTCATAGCGATAAACTGTACCAAATTCAGCAAATCTTACAGGAAGATCTTTATAAGAATATGGTTTGGTATTAAAAATTTCACAGTGATGCGGACAATTCATCGGTTTTAATAAAAACTCTTCATTATCTTTAGGTGTATGAATTGGCTGAAAACTGTCTTCGCCATATTTAGCATAATGGCCTGAAGTTACATATAGTTCCTTCTGACCAATATGTGGTGTGATTACCATTTGATAACCTGCCTTTTTTTGAGCCTTTTTTAAAAAATTCTCTAAACGCTCTCTCAGTGCAGCACCTTTTGGCAGCCATAAAGGTAATCCCTGACCTACTTTTGCAGAAAAAGTAAAAAGTTCCAGTTCTTTGCCTAATTTTCTATGATCTCTTTTTTTAGCCTCTTCTATAAGCGCTAAATATTCTTTTAATTCCTTTTGTTTCGGAAATGAAATTCCATAAACTCTTGTCAATTGTTTGTTCTTTTCATCCCCTCTCCAGTAAGCACCAGCAACACTAGTTACTTTAACTGCTTTTATAATGCCTGTATTTGGAATATGACCACCACGACACAGATCAGTAAAATCACTATGATCACAAAAAGTAATTTCTCCATCTTCAAGATTTTCAATCAGCTCTACTTTAAATTCATTGTTCTCCTCCTTGTATGTTTGTAAAGCTTCTGCTTTAGAGATCGATCGCTTTTTAAATTCTGATTTTTGTCTTGCAAACTCAAGCATTTTATCTTCAATTTTTTTGAAGTCACTTTCCGTAAGGGTTTTGTCTCCAAAATCAACATCATAATAAAAACCATTTTCAATGGCAGGTCCAATGGTTAATTTCGCATCCGAATAAAAAAATTGAATGGCTTGTGCAAGTATATGTGCTGAAGAATGCCAGAATGCTTTCTTTCCTTCCAGATTATTCCATGTGAATAAAATTAATGATCCGTCTTTTGTTAAAGGTGTTGTGGTCTCAATTATTTCTTCATTAAATTTAGCTGAAATAACATTTCTTGCTAATCCTTCGCTAATATCTCTGGCAACATCCATTGCTGTGCTGTTTATTGCATACTCTTTAATACTTCCGTCAGGTAATGTAATCTTGATCATATTATTATTTTATAAAGTTGCAAAGATACATATCACAAATTGATTATAATATAATACGATTATAAAAATACTGATTATTAGAAATATTTGTGTCTTTTTTTTGATAGTAT
This sequence comes from Flavobacteriaceae bacterium, assembly GCA_016744615.1. Lineage (GTDB taxonomy): Bacteria > Bacteroidota > Bacteroidia > Flavobacteriales > Flavobacteriaceae > Lutimonas. The sequence continues at coordinate 313 of JADGEA010000034.1, read as the reverse complement.
ATATGGTGTATATTTTTAAAAAACATCAAAATTTTTAAATGCCAACAAAAGGTTAAAATTTGAAATTTTATTTTTAGAAAGTTCGTATTATCAGTGCATTGTAATTTACATCTAAAATAATAACAATAAAACTCAAATAAAATTAGGTTTGTACTTATATTTGGTTGTATTTTTGCAGCCGCTTACAAAGAGATGTAGGTGCAGAGTAAAATCAGATAGTTCATTCACATTAGTACGATAATATTGGTCAAAAAGTTTTTCACAAATAATTTGGTTATAATAAAAAAAGGTATTAATTTTGCACCCGCTTTGA
>JADGEA010000483.1 GCA_016744615.1 Flavobacteriaceae bacterium | reverse complement strand
AAGAATTAACGTTTGACATTTCAAACTTACAAGTTGACGGAAACCAAGTTCAATTGAATATTACAAATTCTGACAAAATTATTTTATACGAATATTAAAAACGACACCACAACAAAGTGTAAAATTCATTGCTGAGTTTAGGCTTACTTAGGAAAACCCTATCGGATTTTTAAGTTGGTTTTGTACTTGGAAAGTTTATCGCTAATTTCACGCAACGAAATCTTACACAAACCGTTAGCGGTCAGCAAAAAAAAGACCCTGCACTAAAACAAAAAACATAACGACACAGACATTATGAAAACAAGATTAATCACTTTAATTTTTGTATTATTTACAACGATTTCATTTGCTCAAAGCACATCGGAAGTTCCTATTCAACATATTTCTACAGATAGCGATGTTACTTATAGACTTTTTTCGACACGAAATAAGTACACGTTTATCAAATTAAATACAAGAAATGGACAGATGTGGCACGTACAATGGGGCACAGGAAAAAGTGACTCTTTTGAGTATTTACTATCGGATATTCCCCTTGTGAATAAAGAAAATGAGAAAAATGGTAGATTTTTTCTTTATCCAACAACTAACATATATAATTTCATTTTGCTCGACCAAATAGACGGTAGAACGTGGCAAGTACAATGGTCAATGGAAGAAAAAAACAGAATGGTTCTTCGTATATATTAAATTTTATAATTGGCATATTTGCCAATTAAGATTTTTATTCTATCTTTGCTTCATAACTTAAAAAAGTGGCGACAACACCCTAAATACGGCAACAGAAATTATGAAACTAGCAAGATTTGTAGATGACTTTACTATTGAAGTTACTGCTCAAGACGGAGAAAAATTCATTTGGAAAACTCTTTTTTCAACACCTAAACATGACCAACAATACTATGCGGGAAGATTAGCATATTATTTTGAAAAATATTCCAAAGAGAATATTGGAAATAATACAGGTATGGGTATGCAGTATTGGATTTGGATACAAATGACTTATTACGAAGGACTAGCAATTGATGGTGGAAAAGGAGACCGAGAAGATGAAAGAATTTTTCTTTATCAGGAAAGAGTAAAAATAGGAGCCAAAATACGTGAATTAAGAAAAGAAAAGAATATTGAAGCAAAAATGCTTTCTCAATTAGCTAATATAGATGCAGCTAACCTTAGCCGAATTGAACAAGGGCGTTATTCTGTTGGTCTAGATGTACTTTCAAAAATTGCTCTTGCTCTTGGAGCTAAAATTGAAATGATTGAGTTCGTAGACCATAAAAAATAAACTAAATGCCGAACCGCTAATAAATAGCCTTCATACGGCTTGTAAAGCCAAGTATGAAGCAGATGTTGAACTACATCCCGGTTGATTAACACTAATTATTGTTTATGGGTT
>JADGEA010000241.1 GCA_016744615.1 Flavobacteriaceae bacterium | reverse complement strand
AGCACCATTTAAAAAACCGGTCTTTGCAAGGAACTCCTCACAAAGATACTTACTCGTTAGCTAAAATATTCAACGGAATTTTTTCAGTAGGGGGATTGCTAACAACACTGTTTGTAATACAAAATTAAAACTTGCTCCTGTAGTGATTAATCCAAAATGAATCAATCCAAATAGAATTCCACTGATTATTACAGGCAAATTTAATTATTCCTTTTTTATTAAAGAAATAAATCAAAATACTTAAAAAAATAAAAATGATAACCTGACGGGTAAGACCTTGCGGGATTGAATTAAATAATGATGACACTGCAACATCAAAAACCCCTGATAGCATCAATACAAGAATAGTAATAACTAATCCTAAAATTATTTTCAGGGTGTTGTTCATAAAATGAATTATAAATTAAGTTGTTTTAACTTATTCCAAACAACTTATTAAACAGTGATTGTTTCTTTTCTTTTGACATTTTTTTTATTGTCTTTTCAGGATGATTACCAAAACCTAAAGCGGCTGTTTTATCACAATTTTTTACGATGATCTCTTCCACCATATCATCATAATTAGTATCTCTTTCTTCAAAATAATCATTTAAAAATTTTTCTGCAGCGTCCATTCCTGCAACATCCTCAATCGCGCATAAAGCCTTGTATAAAGGTATTATTGCCTGTTTTACCCGATCATGAACAGGTCTTCTGTAGGCTGTATAATTCACAATATTTCTATCTGCATCAACTTGTGTTACAAAATCAGTTACAACCCAGTAATATCGCCCATCTTTGGCTAAATTTTTTATTACAGCCATTACGTTTTCCTTATCCATGATATGATCCCAAACTATTTTGAACATAATTTTTGGCATATCTGGATGGCGAATAACATTATGAGATGAACCTGCCAACTCATCCTCGCTATAACCAGAAATTTGAGAGAAAATTTCATTTACTTCTGTTATGATCCCTTTAGGGTTGGTCACGCTAATTAGAACCAGGTCATCGGGAATAATAATTTCCTCGTCAATGGGTTTTGGACGATCTTTTTTTGTTAATCTTTTTTCTTTGGGATTTTCCATTATTATAAATTTAAATAGGTGTTCAAGTATTGTTTGATTCCAACCAATAATAAATTAAAAAAACACATATATGATTGATTTTAAATCCTTTTAAGGATTTAATCAAGTACTAAAATTACAATAATTTTCGCTAAAAGTGTTGAGGTTTTTTTAAAAATTATCCATGTGAACAAGAAAATTATAATTACTGTAATTTTAAAGAATGGTTGTTTAGGGTAGCCCCTATTGATGTATGAGATATTTATTCAAATAAAACTTTATATGTTTATAATATTACATCTCTATAAATTTTTTTAGTTATTTGGTTTGGTGATGATTATATGTGTAAAATAGCTAATTTAATTCTTTTAGTGCATTATTTTTCTTACCCAAGTATTATATTTAATGATAAAATAAAAAGACAGATTCATCTTTTAAGTGATATTTGTCATATTTTAAGTAATCAGTGTAACATATTTTTGTTACAAACACTTTAAACATTCAAAACTAAATTAATTACATTATTATGAAAATTAAAATTTTAACAATTGTAGGATTGTTTACTTTTTCGCTTGTTTCGTGTGAAAACGACAAACAGGAGGAGAAAGGTGAAACAAAAACTGAAGTGACTAGCAAATCTTTGACAGAGCATAAAGGTCAGGCTGCTGTAGCAGTTGGTGAAGGTGAACAGGCAAATGCTTTAATGGTTGCTAAATCGTTACCTGATTTCACAACATTGGTTGCGGCAATAGAAGCTGCTGGTGTTCAGGATGCTGTTGTAAATACAGGTCCGTTAACCATTTTTGCTCCTGTAAATGCAGCCTTTGATAAATTACCTGAAGGAACGGTAGAGACTTTGTTAAAACCAGAAAATAAAGCTAAACTGGCATTTGTTTTGGTAAATCATGTTGCTCCGGCAAATTATCCGATAAAACAGTTGAAAAAAGAAGCTAAAAAAGGAAGAAAATTATACATGGCTTCCGGTAAATATTTGGTTGTTGAAAATAAAGACGGTAAGATCATTGTTGGAGGAACTGAGGTGCTAAAATCAGTAAAAGTAAGTAATGGGTGGATACACGTTGTTGGAGAAGTGTTGGTGCCTACTGAATAATTAAAGATAATTAAATAGAAGAATTAATGAAATTAAAATTTTTAACAATACTGGCATTGGTTGTGATCATGTCGAGTTGTGGTGGTGAAAAAGCCAAAGAAGAAGTAGCAAAAGAACAGGTTAAAGAGGAGGTAGTAAAAGAAAAAGAGCTTGATAAAATTGATCCGATGAAGGATAAAGGCGTTGGACCTATTAAAAGTATTACTTTAGGTGATATTGATGATGCTTTGGTTGCAAAAGGAAAAGAAGTATTTAAAGCAAAATGTACAGCTTGTCATAAAATCACCAAACGTTTTGTTGGTCCAGCATTAAAAGGTGTGATTCAAAGACAAACGCCTGAATGGATCATGAACATGATATTGAATCCTGAAGTGATGGTTGTTGAAAATGCTAGAGCTAAAGAATTATTGATGGAATACAGTGCTCCTATGGCTAATCAAAATTTGACAGAAGAAGAAGCAAGAGCAATACTGGAGTACTTTAGAACAAAAATCTAAGAAACTAAAACTAAAACTAAAACTAAATTTAACTAAATTATGAAAACAATTTTTAAATCGTTTTTTTTATTTGCTATTGGAGCAACTTTTTTAATAGGTTGTGGTCCGGATACCAGTAAAAAGACAAGTAAAGGAGCAATTTCAGGAAATGCTGCTGAAAAAGTATATATCGCACCAGGTGAGCACGATTCTCATTATGCATTTTTATCTGGTGGTTTTAGCGGTCAGTTGGCTGTTTACGGATTACCTTCCGGGCGATTATTTAGAGTAATCCCTGTTTTTTCTCAAGATCCAGAAAAAGGTTATGGTTACAGTGAAGAGACCAAGCCAATGTTAATGACATCTCATGGATTTATTCCTTGGGGAGATTCTCACCACCCTGACATTTCTCAAACTAATGGTACTGTAGATGGTCGTTGGGTATTTATTAATGAAAATAATACACCTCGTATTGCACGTATCAGTTTAAAAACTTTTGAAACAGAAGAAATTATCGAAATTCCTAATTCAGCAGGAAATCACAGTTCTTCATTTCTTACTGAAAACTCAGAATATGTAGTTGCCGGTACTCGTTTTGCGGTTCCATTTCCTCAAAGAGATATGCCTATTAAGGATATGAAAGGAAATTTTAGTGGTGCTTTAACATTTTTAAGTATAGATAAAGATCATGGAAATATGGAAATAGCTTTCCAAATAAAAATGCCTGGTTTCAATTATGATCTGTCTCATCCTGGTCGTGGTAAATCTCACGGATGGTTCTTCTTCTCTACTTATAATACAGAAGAGGCAAATACTTTAATGGAAGTTAATGCATCTCAAAATGATAAAGATTTTATTGCTGCAATTAACTGGAAAAAAATTGAAGAGTATGTGAAAAATGGTGGAGGTAAAAAAGTACCTTCAAAATATGCGCATAATACTTGGAATGATGATGCTCACACAGCTACTTCTGTAATGAAAAAAGAAGTATTGGTTGTAGAGCCAAAAGATGTTCCTGGAGCAATTTACTTTTTGCCAACTGCAAAATCACCACACGGTTGTGATGTTGATCCAACAGGTGAATATATTATAGGTAATGGTAAATTAGCTGCTGCAATGACAGTTCACTCATTTACTAAAATGGAAAAAGCTATTGCTGATAAAGCATTTGATGGTGACGCTTATGGAATTCCAATTATAAAATTTGAAGCAGTAAATTATGGTGTTTTAGATCAACCAGGATTAGGCCCACTTCATACTGAATTTGATACAAGAGGTAATGGTTATACTACATTCTTTATTTCATCTGAAGTTGTTAAATGGAATATTAAAGATTTGAAAGTAATTGACAGACACCCAGTTTATTATTCTGTTGGTCACTTAATGATTCCAGGTGGTAACTCAAGAACTCCGGATGATAAGTATTTGGTTGCAATGAACAAAATCACAAAAGACCGTTATTTGCCAACAGGTCCTGAAGTTTGTCAATCAGCTCAGTTGTTTGATATTTCTGGTGAAAAAATGGAATTGTTATTGGATTTCCCAACCATTGGAGAGCCACATTATGCTGCAGGTATTGCTGCGGATATAGTTGCAAAAAATTCACAAAAAATATTCAGACTAGAGGAGAATAAACATGAGTATGCTGTTAAAACTGAAGCTGAAACTAAAGTTGTTAGAAAAGGAAATGAAGTACATATCTATATGACAATGATACGTTCACACTTCTCACCAGATAATATTGAAGGTGTTAAAGTTGGAGATAAAGTATTTTTCCATGTTACGAACTTAGAGCAGGATTATGATGTGCCTCATGGTATTTCAATGATTGGCGCTAATACATCAGAATTGTTGATCATGCCTGGACGAACTGCTACATTTACTTGGGAACCAAAACAAGTTGGTGTTTGGCCTTTCTACTGTACAGATTTCTGTTCCGCATTACATCAGGAAATGCAAGGATATATTCGTGTTTCTCCAAAAGGTTCAAATGTACCAATAACGTATACTTTAGATGGTGATATTCCTGGAGAGGATGATCTATAATATATTTATAGTTTAAATATATATTTATATTAAAGCGGATAGAGGCAGATGTTTTTGTCCGCTTTTTCATTAACAATTAGTAAAGATTTATTTGTCTTTTATGTGTGTTAAGTAACATTAATTCAGTTGTTTAGTATGTATATTTACCTATAAATATATTGTATTACTATCTCATTTTAATCATAAAAAAAATCATGAAAAAATCTAAAATTTTAATGATAACAGGCTCCCTGTTATTACTTGGATTATTTGCCTATCCATTATGGAATATTACACTGGAAGCACCTCAGTACCCAATTCCATTAGGAATGGAAATTTATATTAATAAATTTGCTGATACCAATGAATTTGATATTAAAAATATCAACTTAATGAATCATTATGTTGGAATGCAATATATACCAGAAATCATACCTGAATTTAAAATATTTCCAATTGTTATTGGAATTATGGTTGTACTGGGTGTAGTAATTGGATTTATCGGAAACCATAAATGGTTTTTATTCTGGTTTATTCTTATGTCTTTATTGGGAATTGCTGGAATGTATGATTTTTATTTGTGGGAGCATGATTATGGACATAATTTAGATCCAAAAGCAATTATGAATTTCAAAAATCCCGATGGATCT
>JADGEA010000033.1 GCA_016744615.1 Flavobacteriaceae bacterium | reverse complement strand
GTTTCTGTATAATTCATATCAAATAATCCCTTAAAATGTGGGATCAAAATATCATTAAGAGATACAATTGCTCCCCAGATAAAAAATAGAGAGGTCATTAGGCCAAAAGCCATTCTATATTTACCCCTTTTACTATTAGAATTTTCCATAATTAATTATTTGTTTTATGATGATTAAAATTGATATTCAGTAAATCACTTGTTTAATTTAGATTTAATTTGATCCCATTCAAGTTTTAAAACAAAGACCTGCTTGTATTTTTTTATTGAATTTTCTGTCTTTTTTTTGGAATCTTTCCCTTCCGGAAGATCAACATTATAAGCCAACATATTTCCATCTGGAGAAACAACCAGATTACCTCTTTCTAAATCCACCTCTGTCAATAAAATAGTTGCACCAAATTTATCATTATTTTCTATATAAGAAGCATAAACAAGACCTTTGCTAATAGAAAATATCCAATGATCAGAACTATGCCACCTAATATTGGATGCATCTGATTTATAACTCGTTATTTGTTTTGGTTGCATTTTCTGATCTTGATCTTGATCTGAACCTTGTGTAGGAATTACAAAAACTTGTTTGATTCCATTTTTATCCTCCGAAAGATAAGCTATTTTCTCTCCATTGAAGGAGCCCCTAACAATTCCATCATCTGATTTACTATGTGTCAACCTTCTAATTTCAATTCCTTTAGGAGGAACCGGATAAGTATCTTTATCTCCTGAATAAGCGGTTGTTATATCCACATCATTCTGAATTTCAGCAACAAAAAGAGATGTTTCATAATCCACCCCATTTTCTGATCTAACTTTACCAATAAAAGCACGTTTCGTTCCTTTAAAGTCAACCCACGAATCACTGTAAGCTTTTTCAATTTCACCAGGCTTTGATTTTCCTATCTCAGCAGGTTTTAGAAGTACTGCAAAATAATGGGTATGACCCTCTGGTGCATTTGGGTTTTCTTCTAAATAACCTATGGATCTGTCATAATCCTGTTGTAAAAAATCATCATAAGTAAATCCTACTCGTTTTCCATCACGAGAGTATTCATGCCGATGTGTTCCTCCTCTTTGAGCTCCGGGAATTGTAGGCTTTGTTATATCTATATCTCTTTTATCTACTTTTGTGATCTTCCCTTTTCCATCAGCACTAACTACTACGCCTGTTCTATTTCGGATATCATAATAGCCACGTTCTTGCACTTCATCCAGATTTGGTCCGTGGATAAAAATAACTTTATCCTCCGTTGGGTGGTAGGAAACCGCAGCTACTCCAGGTGCAGCATTTTCTCCTGTAACAGATTCTGGCTTCCATAGTATGGTTTCAACTCCGGTTGCAATTTCTACTTTTTCAATGGATTTGCAATTAGCCAGATTATTATTAAATACCATTCCTCTTGTATCATAGCACAAATATTTTCCGTCAGGTGAGAAATTATCATTATTATCTAACGCATGTGTTTTTGCATTGAATGTAATTTGTTTTTCGATCATTGGACTGTCACTTTTTTTTTGAAGAGAATCTTTATTTTTACAACTTGACACTACCAAAAAACTACTCATCATAAGTAGTAAAGCAGTTCGTTCTATTGTTTGGTTAAACATTATCATTTACAGGTGTTTTAAGTTTATCTAATCATTAAAAAAATGTTTCCTCTACCATGATACAAAGAGCGTGGTAAATAGGTAAATGAAACTCCTGAACATCAGGAGTACAGGTTGATGGAACGCAAATAGCAACATCAGAAAATTCTTTCATTTTCCCTCCTTTTTCACCCGTTAGTGTAATTACTTTTACTCCTTTTGCTTTTGCAACAATACAGGCACCCACAACATTTTGTGAATTTCCTGAAGTACTTATCCCTAATAAAACATCACCTTTCCTACCATAACCTATCACTTGCTGGGCAAAAATAAAATCTCCTCCAATATCATTAGAAACTGCCGAAACCAAAGCCGAATGGGCATTTAACGATATAGCTGGCAAACCCATTTCTAGTTTTGAAGCCATCATTGAGCCTCTTTCTTCAGAAACACTTTTTAAGGCATCGGCCAAATCAGAATCAATCGGGCGTTTTTTTGAAAAACTCTTCATCAATTCTCCAACGATATGATCTGCATCCGAAGAACTACCACCATTTCCACAGGTTAATAACTGACCTGATTTCTTATAGGATTCAATGATGATACCTCCTGCATCTCTTATATCTTCTTTACATACTTCCAACGAAGGATACCTTTCAACCAATCTATCTAAAATTTGTTCTGTATTCATTAATTTTAATTTTTAAAATATTTACTCTTTCTCCCTATTGTTTATAGTTACATTCAGTCCTATTTCTTCCTATTCTACCTTACTTTCATAACTCTCAATTTTCCAACCACTACATCGCTACACATAATGCTGCATAATCACCTATCTTTTCTCCTAATTTGGCTGGTACAATTTTACAAACTTCCATCGCCTCAGGAATTGCTTCTTTTCTTAAAACTTCGTCTATCAAAGGTTTGAATATTTTTTCATTTCTTGCATAAATACTGCCAATCACAATACATTCAGGGTTTAAAATATCAACTAATATTGCCAATCCTTTTCCCAGATATTCCGCAGATACTTTAACAACTTCCATGGCATCTTGATCACCGGCTATCGCTGCTTCAAAAATTGATTTAGCAGTAATATCTTTGATCATTTCTACACTCTGACAAAATTGAACCTCCTCACCTGAATCTAATTTTTGTATCACAAGACTTTTCCCCAGTTGAGCAATTCCTCCACCACTGCAAAACCCTTCAAAAGAACCGGCTTTTCCAAAACCTATTGGACCTTCATCAGCCATACGAATATGACCAATTTCTCCACCTAAATCATTAGTGCCTGCATAGATCTTTCCATTTAAAATGAGTCCGGCACCCATACCTGTACCAAAGGTTAAAAAAATCATATTCTGAGTTCCAACCCCGGCTCCCATCATCCATTCTGCAATAGCACCTGCATTTGCATCATTTTGTATAGCAACATCTACCTGAAATTCTTTTTTAAAAATATCAATGATAGGCACATTGTCCCATCCAGGTAGATTAGGAGGTGATTTAATGATTCCTTTTTTTGAATCTAAAGGACCTCCACAACTAATACCAATTTTGATCAATTTCTTTTGGTCAAAAGTTTCAAAAAGTTTATGTGTCTGCTTTTTGAACTCTTCCAAAATAACCTTATAACCTCTTTCTACTTTTGTTTTAAAAAATATTTTTTCATAAATATTGAAATCTTTGTCGCCTAAAACAATGCTGCATTTGGTTCCTCCAATATCAAATCCTAAATAGTAAGTTTCAGGTTGTTTTATTTGAGACATTTTTAAATTATTTTTTTATTAAAAAGAAAACCCATTAACTTATCTACCTGAGAAAAATCTGGTATAATAATCTGTGCTCCTGACTTGATCAATCTTGTTCTTTTCTCTTGATTTAGTCCATATCGACGTACCTCATCACTAGCAATTCCCATAGCAATTCCATTTACTTTTCTACATTCTTTTATTTCAACCGGGCCATCACCAATCACCAGTAATTCATTTCCTTTAAGATTATTCTTTTTAATGATATCTTCGATAACCATTTTTTTCGAATATTTACTAATATCCCCCACCGAACCATAAATTCCTCCATCAAAAATATCGGCATAGCCCAAAGATTTTGCTTCATTGATCACATCTGCTTTATCTGTTCCACTGGCTAAATAAATTCGCATACCTTTTTCTTTCAAAGCTTTTAAAAACTCAACAGCTCCTTTCATAGTGAAATCGGGAACAGTTAACTCTCCACTATTCAATTTATCCATTCTTTCATTCACCATTTCCATCAATCCGTCATTATAGATTTCCTTATAACCAAATTTATCTAAAATAGCTCCTTTTGGCACAAAATTGAATTCATCTACCATTTTCACAAGCCCTTCCATTTGGACTATGGTTTGTATTCCGGTTGACTTATCAATAAAATCTAAAACCCCGCCACGAATATTATCATAAAGAGTTTTATCAGCCGTTTCATAATGATCACCCAATATGGCTTTGATCATCACTGGTTCCATTATTTTTTCCCAGCCTTCTCTTTGTGTACTAATCGTTCCATCATGATCAAAAACAACATGTTTAATATTACCCATTTCAGAAAGAACATTGCTGTAGCAGATCTCAATTTCTGAGTTATCGTGATACTTTGCCAACCTCAGGTCTCCTGCCAATTCCGGGCGGTAATTATAATCAGGATCTTTACTGATCTCCAAAATTTCTTCTCCTGAAGCCGTACCTGTTGTAAATAATTTTTGAATGGTAACTGCAGAAGCAAAGTTTGCAAATTCAGCTGCCTCTATTGGTGAAATACCTGCTGCCAAACAAAAAGAAATAGCACTTAGGGAAGTATCTCCTGCTCCAACAGTATCAATTTTATTATTTATTTGAATTCCTGAAACTTCACTAATTCCGGTTTCATCAAATATAACACTACCTCTTCCTCCACAGGTTACAAAAATGGGTTTGTTGAATTGTTCATACACTTTCTTACCATGTTTTTTTATATCAGCAAATGAAATATAATCCTGAGGACTCACATCCATACCATTTAAAACAGCTGTCTCAATCTCATTGGATTTTCGATAAACATTTCTAAATTTTCCATTATAATGTCTTGAATCCAACACCACAATTTTATCATTGAATTCTTTAAAAAGTTCATTTGCTTTCTCTATAAAACTCTCATTGCTAATACTTCCTACTACCTGTTGGTTGAATACTAAAACATCGTAGTTTTCTAAAGCAATCTTTATATCTTTTAAGATCTCAGCATCTGTTTCGAGTGATCTTTTATTATTTAATCCAAAATCTATACGTGGATCTTCTCTTTCACCATGCATCCTTTTGATATAAGTATAGGTATTAAAATTATCTTTCTGAACCGTTAAAGAACTAGTATCTGCTCCTAGATTTTTCAATTGTCGCGTTAGTTCATTACCAAAAATATCATCACCAACAACACCAATCACTTTTATATCTTTTGGCTTTAAAGCATCAATATTTGAAACAATATTACCTGCTCCACCCGGCGAATAAGACTGTTTCTCAACTGATTCTGCATGTAAACCCGTTTCAACAGAGACCTCTGATCCCTCTGCATCCATATCCCAGTAAACATCTAAACAAAAATCACCATAAACTGCAATTTTTACATTTTTAAACTTATTGAGAATCTCTTTTACTCTTTTTGTTTTCATCTGAATTACTATATCAATTCCATTATCTTTTTATACAAAACAGGAAATGTATTTAACTGATTTCCTCCAATGTAATACCCTTTTCCATTATATGCATCTGGAACTCTAGTTACGATACTTTTCTGATCCCGATAATAATACCCTACTCTGTCTTCTTTTGTAAAATCTTCCGGATTATAAGTTCTCAGGTCAAAATTTGCTGTTATAATCTTATTTGGTACGTTCCCAACATTCCCCGCCATAGAAGCTGCTTTTAAGAAAACTTCCGGTCCGGTAACAGCAGATCCAATATTTAAAATTACACCTCCATTTTCCAGTTTTGCAATTTCATTGGTATAGATTAAAAAATCTCTACCTGAGCAACCTCCTTTTGCCCTGCCATCAAAATAAGGATGCTGGTCAATCACATCTGTACCAATACCCACATGAACCGTAAAAGGAATATTATGTTCGTAACAAATGGACTGCACACTTATTTCTGGAAATGAAAATTGCATCGTTGACTCTTTAAGTCCAAGTACTTCTTCCACCTCATTTCTAAAAGACTTATCGTTGATCATTTTGCCAACCGATTCTCCGTAACCCAGTTTATACTTATCTCCTACAATCAAAGCGGCATTGATATAATTGAATTCATATGCCATTCCAAATTCTCCTTTTTCCAAAGCCTGTGGAACATATTCACTGGTCTCACCTATCAATCCCAATTCAAAATCATGTATAGAAGTTGATCCATTACCAGAGATTACTGTAAAAACATCTTTCTTTATCAGATCGCCCAACAAAATACTTAATCCATTTTTTATCAAATGACCCCCTGTAAACAACATCACTGGATGTCCATTTTTCTTAGCAGAAACTATGTCTTTTGCAAGATCACCTATCCGATCTCCCATCTCTTTAGATATTTTTATATCTAATAAATCGATCTTTTCCGGAAAAATCAGATCATCAAACTTTACTTTATTATTACGTCCTGCCACAGGATATGTTTGAATTCTTTCCGGATCAAAAATTCCATATTTACCTTTATATTTCATACCTATTTGTTTATCTCTTTTAATATTTCCAGTTGCAACTCCTGCAGTGGAATTTTTGTTTCTTTTTGGATTTCTATCAAATCATCATACTCTATTTTTACTCTTTTTCTGCCTGATGGAATTGTAACGATCTTTACATTGACCTTTCCATAACTTGTTGAAAACTCTTTAATTTCTCTCTCTAATCTATTTCCTTTAACAGGATACGATCTAATCCCGATAGTAGAAGTATTTTCAAAAATATAATTCGACAATTTTTCTAAATTTTTGGCTGCAACCGAACAGGAAAGTAATATTCCCAGCCTTCCCTTTTTCATTTGTATAGCACTTGTAAAAAAATCATTTGCTCCATGCTCAAATAATCCATTCTGAAAATCATTTCCCAAAAACTCATTGGGCATATCATCAATATTAGTTTCTAATACATAGGTTCCTTTTAGCGTATCCGATTCTTCACATATAGACAGCCTCAAAACATTTGGAGTTTTAAAATTTTTCTTTCCCGGTCCGTAAGCGATTTGTTTTTTTATCAAAACAGGCACATCAAAATCAGGATCTAAATATTTCAATATAGCAGCTCCTGTAGGAGTAACTTTCTCTCCTTTTTCCTTACCAATATAATTTGGAATTCCCATAAGAATATCAGCGGTTGCAGGAGCCGGAACCGGTAGAATTCCATGTTGGGTATTTACAAAACCAAAACCTGTACAAACGGGTGTTGTATATGTTTTGGTAATTTTTAATTGATCAATTAAAACAGCACATCCTAGAATATCCATAATTGAATCAACTCCACTAACTTCATGAAAGTGAATCTTCTCCAAAGGAATATGATGAATCTTACTTTCTGACCTACCTATAATCGTAAAAATATCTTTGGCTATCTGCTTTGCTTTTTCTGTAATATCTGTATTTTCAATAATTTTGAGAATATCACTTAAATGTCTGTGATGATGATCTTTTTCTTCATTCAGATCTATCACATGTACATGTTTACACACAATACCGTTCTTATTGACTTGTGATATCTCTATTTTTGCATCCAATAAATTAAACATCTCTGGAAATCTTTCCAAATCATCATAGGTATCTGCCAAACCAGCCAATGCTCCTAAAAACATATCGCCAGACAAACCCGAAAAAGCTTCTATCAATAATGTTCTCATTTTAATTAATTGGAAGTTGCATCAGTTTTATAATTATCTTTGCTATATCTGTATTATCGATGGTACTTTTAAAATATTCTTGTCCAACTCCCATAACCTTAACCGGTACTTTCATAGCTGTATGCCCATCTGTTCCCCAAGTAATTCCGGCTTTATCACCAAGTATGGTTATCACTCTTAAAGCAAGTGGTTTTTCGGCAGAATGATCTAAATAATCACGATCAGGATCTACTTCTCTTCGTTCGATAAATTCATTTGCATAAGCTTCATATAACCATTTTTTTTCTGCTTTGTTTAGCTCCAGTCCTTTAGATATATCTCCTAATCCAAAATTTGTTTGAATTAAACCTAAAACTTCCTCAAAAGATATTTTTCGCTCTTCTTCTTTTAAATTCTTTAATAACCGTTCAAACTCCTGAGCAGATATTTTTTGGTTTTTAAATAAGCCCAAATTAAATCCATTATTTGAATTATTCCCTAAAGACAAACCTCCTGTTTCATGATCAGCAGTAACAATGATAAGTGTTTCCTCTTTATGATTATTATAGAATTTAACAGCTTCTTTAATGGCATCATCAAAGGCAATTGTTTCATAAATGGAAGAAGCCAGATCATTGGAATGTAATGCCCAGTCAATTTTACCTCCTTCAATCATCATAAAAAACCCTTTGTCATTATCTAAAAGTTCAATGCCTTTTTTTGTGAAATATGAAAGAGGAATACTTTCTGTTCTATTGTCAATTTCCCAATAATACTCTCGTCCTGAATAAGTTCCAGGATTCACAGCAACGATCTTAGTATCCCCTTTTTTGAGATCTTTTATCTCTTTTGCCGTAGTGATGTATTTATATCCATATTTATCTATTTGATAAGCAGCACTATTTTTATCGCTCTTGGTTCCAATATCATGTACTCCTCCTCCTGCAAAAAAATCAAAATTACTTAGAGGAAGCTGTAAAGCTATTTCGTTATAATCACCACGACTTTCCTGATGTGCAAAAAAACTTGCAGGTGTTGCATGATCAATTGCAACGCTAGATAATATACCTACTTTATACCCTGATCTTTTTGCTTTTTCAGCAATAGTTTCTTGTTTTTCTTTGGTAACTGGATCGATACAAACCATGTGATTATTTGTTTTTTTTCCTGTTGCCATAGCAGATCCAGATGCTGATGAATCTGTGATCAAACTATTTGCAGAATATGTTGTCATAAATGATTGCACAGGAAACTGACTAAAACTTAAGGGCTCATATCTACCCTGCCCATTTAAAGAAGCCTTATATATTTCAGTGGCATAAATAGAGTTATCTCCCATACCGTCTCCTATAAATAAAAATACATATTTCGCTGTTTGTTGTGCAAATCCTAAACTTGCAAAAAACAATAAAAATACTATAACAAACTTATTTAATCGATTAAAAATCATACTTATAAAAATTTACTTATTTATTAAATTTAATATTCTAATAGCAGACATTGCTGCTCCATAACCATTGTTAATATTTACCACGCTTATACCATTAGCACAACTTGAAAGCATCGCATTTAATGCAACATGCCCCCCTCTAGCAACTCCATAACCAATATCGGTTGGAACTGCAATAATGGGCTGAGACAAAAGACCTCCGATAACTGTTGGCAATGCTCCCTCAAATCCAGCAATAACAATCAAAATTTTAAAAGATCTTAAAATCTCTAGTTTGTCCATCAATCTATGGATCCCTGCCACTCCTACATCATTTACTTTTGTGGCATTTACCCCCATGTATTTTAAGGTATAAAAAACCTCATTACTCACATGAATATCTGATGTGCCTGCTGAAATAATGGCAACTTCATCCTTTTTTATCAATTCTTTCAAAGGCTTCAATATGAAAATTCCGGAAGGCTCATCATACATTGCATTCTCATATTTCTTTAAAAATACAGTAGCTTTATTCTTTTGAAGTTTTGTGACTAAAACATTTTTACCATTGCTGATAAAGTCTTCCAAAATATGTGATAGATCCTCAACAGATTTACTTTCTCCGTAAACCACCTCCTGAAAACCAATTCTATCCTCTCTGTCGTGATCTATATGATGATTATCCATTATTCAAATTTAAAATCTTATTCAAATTTCCCGATACCAAACCTTCTTCATCTAAAATACAGGTATCAAAACCAATATCTATGATCTTTTTTTCAATCTCAGAAAATTGATCTTTTAATAAATTGAGTTCAGCGAGAGGCACTTCAATTTTACACTCTTTATTGTAGTGTCGTACTCTCACATTTTTAAAACCAAGTTCATTCAAATAACCCTCTGCTTTTTCAATCTGTTCCAATTTATTGGCCGTGATGGAATTTCCATATGGAATTCTGGAACTCAAACAAGGGCTTGCGGGTTTATCCCAAAAAGGTATTCCAAACTGTTTTGCCAATTTTCGTATCTCTGATTTACCAATTCCTAGATCAGCCAATGGCGATCTTACTCCATTTTCATCAGCTGCCTGCATACCAGGACGGTAATCACTAAAATCATCTTTATTGGTTCCGTTTAAAACAATATATCTGGGATATTTCTTTTTTACCTGATCAATGGCATCATACAAATGGGTTTTACAAAAATAACACCGATTGGAAGGATTAGAATTATAATTACTATCAACTAATTCCTGGGTGTAAATTGTTTCCAGATGAATATCATTTTTCTCTGCAAAATTCAATGCGAGTTGATAATCCTTGTCTTTTAAGCTTTCACTATTAGAAATTATACCTATAGTTTTTTCTTTACCCAAAAATTTCCTCGACAAAAATAGTACAAGGGCAGAATCTATCCCCCCAGAAAAAGCAATAATAGTTCCTTCAAATCTTTTGAACCAATCCTCAATTTCTAATATCAATTCTTTATTCATCTTTTCGCTACTAGACCCAAAAATAATACTAATTTCTTTAAACTGATTGATTGTTTTTTCAGCCTAACAAATAAACTCAAAATAAAATGATAATAATTGTTCTTTTTTACCTTAATTACATAGTATTTGAACCTTTAAATACCAACATTCAATAACCGGATATTTTGTTTGAATCAACTTCATTGTTTACCAAAAAATAGTTAAAAACCAGTTATTCTTGAGGAATAAGATTTATCTTTACTGATATTAAAATCCAGTACTTAAATTAAGTACCCACTGATTAATTATCCTCATTTTACAAACTAAAAAACATTCTTATGAGTTTTAAATATTTTTCTTTTCTTATCATCTTCGTATTATTTACCAATTGCAATAAACATGTAAAAGAGGTTAAGATATTACAGGTTCCTGGCAAAGATGAATTTTGCAAAGTAGATGTTGATGGAGTATCGGTATTACCAAGTGGTCGTTATGCCACACCTGTTGGTAAATCTATACGGATTACCAATGATCCTTATGGGATGGCGATTTCACCAGATGGAAAAAGAGCAGTTACACTTCATGATGGCGAACTTACCATTATCAATCTTAATTCTTTAAACACAACACGCATTCCTAGTTATGATGGGAAAATTGTCTCACCACTTTATAAAGGATCTTTTTTAGGAGTAGCTTTTTCAGAAGATTCCAACAAGGTTTATCTAAGTGGTGGTGATACCGGTGCTGTAATTGTTTATGACATAAACAATCTAAAAAAATTAGATTCTATTTCATTGAATGGAAAAGTAAAAGGGATGGATTATCAGGATAGTTTTACTTCAGATTTGATGTTCAATCCAAACAAAAATGAATTACTTGTACTTGACAGAGCTAATTTCAGAATGGTTCGAATAAATCTATCCTCTAATAAGATTACTGCTTCTGTCAAAGTTGGTCGTCAACCTTTCGGAATTGCTTTAAGTCCTGATAAAAAACAGGCATTTGTAGCTAATGTTGGTCTTTATTCTTATCCACTGATAAAAGGTGCTACACCCGAAAATCTGGATAATTTATTGATATCTCATCATCCTTACGGAAATAACACCCCTGAATCTATCAATGGCACTTTGGTGGAAGGTAAGCAAATTCCTGGTCTTGGCAGTCCGCTTCATCCAGATGCGATGAGTGTTTTTACCATTGATCTTGATAAAAATGAGGTAATCAGTAAATTTAAAACTGGTCATCAGATTGGACAAAATGTAGAAGATGCAGAAGTTGTTGGAGGTGCCAGCCCCAATTCCATTGCGGTTGGCAAACAGTTTGCCTATGTTACCAATGCATCTAATGATAATATTTCAATCATTGATCATACAATACAAAAAATAGTAGGTCATATTCCGATTCAAATAGATAAACGTATTGATAAATTAAGAGGTTCTTTACCTTTTGGAATTACCATGAGTACAGATGAAAAAACCTTGTATGTTGCTTTATTAGGTTTTAATGCGGTTGCAGTAATTGATATACCAAGTCAAACAACAAAGGGCTTGATTCCTACTGGATGGGGCCCAACAAGAGTTGAATTATCTAATGATGAAAAAGACCTATATATCGTTAGTATCAGGGGTTTGGGTGCCGGACCAAACGGAGGAAGAGATTTTAAAAAGACTGAACTCGGTACTTATATTGGCTCTGTTCAATTGGGTGGATTTCAAAAAGTACCAGTACCAACTGAAGAAAAATTAGCGAAATACACAAAAATATCTATTGACAATACTTTTAGAGAAGTAATTATTAAAGACAATGGAAAGAATCCATTACCTCCTTTACCTGGTTTACGCCAAAGTCCGATCAAACATGTGGTATATATCACCAAAGAAAACAGAACCTATGATGAGATCTTCGGACAACTAAAAGGCGCAAAAGGAGACAGCACTTTAGCCCGTTATGGAATAAATAACACCTATACATTGCCTGATTCACTACAAGCAGGTTTTCCAAATCTTCGAATTTCTCCTAACCATATAAAAGCAGCCAAACAATTTGCTTTTTCAGATAATTATTATTGTGACAGCGATGCATCTGTACACGGTCATCACTGGCTGGTAGGTGTTATCCCAAATGAATGGGTAGAATCCAATGCCAGCACCAGTAAAACAGTCAAACTTTTTTCTGATGCACCAGGACGCCGGTTTCCCAAAACCATTGGAAGTGTTGACCCTGAAGATTATGCAGAAATTGGTGGTTTATGGGAAGCAATGGAAAGAGCAGGGGTTGAGTTTTATAATTTTGGACAGGGTAACGAAAGTGGTCATGAAAGAGAAGACTGGTATGATACCAATACCGGTGCTGCTCATGCCGTGATGATCCCGCAACAAAATGCACTCTTTAAACGAACCAGTCATAATTATGCAGGGTATAATATGAATATTCCTGATCAATACAGAATGGATCAGTTTGAAACGGAATTTACCAAAAAGTGGATTGATGGAAAAGAAGAAATGCCTCCATTTGTAACCATGATGATTCCTAATGATCATGGTGCAAGTCCAAGACCTGAAGACGGATATCCTTATAGACAATCATTTATGGTAGATAATGATCTTGCAGTTGGTCGTGTTTTACATTTTTTATCAAGAACTAAGTATTGGAAAGATATGCTTGTAATCATTACAGAAGATGATCCTCAAGGAGGGGTTGATCATGTTGATGCGCATCGATCTGTTTTAATGATGGCAGGACCATATGTAAAAAAAGGCTATGTTTCGCATACTCATGCCAATTTTGGAGCAATTTTAAAAACCATTTACAATATTTTAAATGTGCCATATGTTAATCACTTTGATATCACGGCATCATTGCTACAGGATTTCTTTACAGATGAACCCGATTTTACACCATATACATTAGAGCGCCATGATGGCAGAATGTATGATGCAGAATTATCCATGAAAAAATATCATAAAACAATTGACTGGCGAAAAATAGAACAAGGACCTGAAATGGATGATGTAGAAGATGCAAAAAAAGATCATACTAAAAATAATGCCAGTGAGTAATTTTCTATAAGTAGTGTCTCTTAAAAAACTTCAAGGTCGATATAAACTAATATTTGGTAATCAGTAGTTTACTTTTGTAAATGACGGATTAACAAATCAAGTTTAGCGAAGAGATTGGTATTTTCTTATAGCCACTAAGCACTAATTCTTCTGGATAAGATTACCCCTCGCAATTGTTGATAAAAAGTTATTGATAACAGTTTACGACTTCCTATTTTGAGAGGGATTGTGGGGATCTGTACTACTGATTTTCAAACTCAAAAATAAAATATTCAATAACTCTTAACACATTCTTCATTTCTTTTAATACCTGATAATCACTAAATCATAATGCGACATTATTCTTTTCACCCAATTAGAAATTTTATTTGTTAGTATAACAATTTTAAAAAAGTTATCATTTTTGGTATAATAGACAAATAATAGGCTGTTTTCAGTTTATTCAAATAAAAGCAAAAAAAAAAGAGGTAAAATTAATTACCTCCTTTTATCATCGAATAAAGTCCCCTTATTTCACTTAATATTAAACTCAAAACCTTATATACTATGAACAATTTTGTTACTTAATCCGATTTATCATCAATTCTATTTGTTATAGAAATTTGCAACTTCTGATGATGAAAGTGCATAATTATGATAGTACCAGTAATATTACTTTCAACTGCAATACCATCCTGATACACTATCAATTTCAGTAATTTGATTTTAAGCAGATAAAAAGAAAAATCTACTCTAATTCAAAATACCGGTGTGTGCAATTTCATATTTACCTGTTTCATAATCTAAACGAAAAGTTTCAAAAGCAACCTCATTATTAGTAACATTGAATTTGATAAATGTACTGCGAGACCCTGTATCTCCTAATCCTCTTGAGTGCCCCGCATCAATTTGCCAAAGCTTATTTATTTTTACAATGCTATAATTATGTGTGTGACCAACTCCGTAGGCAAGAACATTATTTTCTTGCAACAAGTCAATAAAACGATCCCTGTTTTCAGGATATTGATTCAAACAATCATGAACATGCCTGAACCTTTGTGTTTCCATATCTGGCATTGGATATACAGGTTCGTGCCCAAACACTAATATATTTTCCTTCTTTGTTTCCTGTAAATCTTTCTGTAACCAGTTATACAAAGAATCAGATATATCACCTTTTGTGCAATTGTCACAAGTATCATTGCTATATTCATTTAAAATAACAAAATGAGTATTTTTGTAACCGAATGAGTATGTTGTTTCAATGCAGGATTCCGGACCTTTATTAACGATATTTGGTAAAGAATTACCACCTTTATTATGATTTCTCATCCATTCCATATCAGAATCTGTTTCTGCTTCATGATTTCCAACTACAGGGTACCAAACTATATCATTTCTAATATATTTTTTCATGGTGTATAATACAGAATCCAGTGGATCGGTATCGCCGGGAGAAACAATAAATTCAAAATTATCCAACTTACTAATTGCTTCACATGCTCCCCTGAAATAATCTTTATTATCACCTGTGTCATTTCGGGTATCGCCTATAAACACAAACGAAAAAGAATCATTTTTTTTATCTTTCTGAGTACAAGACATCAGAAGTAAACTAATTATTAATATCAAATTTATTTTCATAGTGTGTAATTTAAAAAAATCAGGGAAATCAAAACTAATTTCCCTGAAATTAAACTTAAAATATAATCTTAAACATAAATTATCACATATACTATTGTACAGGTGCAACACCTTTAATTATCCAAATTTCAGCAGTCTGAGTGTCTTCACCTAAAAGGCTAACAGCTGCTTGTGCATTTTCGCTATTATTATCCACTTCATAAGTAGGATACCTCCAACGCAAAGGAAACGGCAATGTAGTATAATCAAGAGGTTCTCCAACAACAGCTGGAACACCTGTTCGTCTGTAATTAAACCATGATTGATGACCTTGTGTAAACAAAGATTTCCATTTTTCAGTTAAAATAGCAACCAATGCATCAGTCTCATCTCCTGGTAGTGGGTTTTCACCCAAATAATTCAAAATATCACTTTCATCAATATCCCATCTTCTCATATTTTGCTTTATACCAGTTTCATAATATTGTGAAGCATCGCCTGTTATCCATCCTCTTTGGGCAGCTTCTGCAAGACAAAAACTAACTTCACTTGCTTCAATTAAGGTCGCTTTTAACAAATCGTTTGAATCATCAACAAAAAGATTAGTGTACGAAGATAATTTAGAATTATCATAGCTTCCGGACTCTGAATCTTCGCCATAAATAGTCTCTAACTTTGATACAGTCAAAGGAGCTCCCACATAAGTTTCACCAAGAGGAAATTCTCCAATATCCTGACCATCGCTATTCAACATATTTATATTATAAGAATTGCCATAATAATCAGTAAGCGTATATGACGCATCTTCATCTCCCCATGGTTGTAGGGCTGGTGCAATCCATGCTGAAAGTCGAGGATCGTTATTTGCTAAAAGATCTAGAAATGGTATTGATGGTTTTCTACGAGTCATCTCTTCATCTCCATTATTATTTGAACCCCAAATCCATGAATTTTCACTTGAATTACCTTCATAACTAAGTGCTGCATTAAATGCACTATTATCTATGTACATTGCATTAGCAGCTGCTTGAAGTTCACCTTTCTTGCTGCCTCCAAAGGCATCATAAGATCGAACTAACATTCTTATTTTAAGCGAGTTAGCAAATCTAATCCAGCTTTGTTTATCTCCATCATACAATAAGTCACCACTCATTTTGTCTGATGAGGATCCCAATGTAGCAACTGCTTCATCAAGAGTTTTCATTAAACCTGTATAAATATCTACTTGCTTATCGAATACCGGCTTAATATTTCCTTCTCGCCCACTAAGTGCTTCTGAGTAAGGAATATCTCCATAAATATCAGTCAAATATTGGAACATTACGCATTGTAAAATTTGTTGTGCAGCAGCAGTAGAAGGAAATCCAAATTCCTCTGCTTTTGCTATTCCTGCCTGTGCATCATAGAGCCTTTTATACTCACCGCTCCAATTCTCAGGTGCTTTTAAAAATTCCTCACGCGATTGGGATTTAACATGAAATAGTTGTTGATAATATAGCATTATCGCATTAAACCTATCATCACTAATACCATGCTCATGATTAAAAGTAGCTATGCTTATTATTGACCCTGTCAGAAGATAAGCAGGGCTTGTCATTCTATCTACTCCTTCTGAGAGTTCTAGTTCATCCTTTCTAAGCTGGTCAGTACATGCAAAACTCACTAGCAATAGAAATAAGAGACTATATATTTTATATTTTTTCATAATATCTTAATTATTTATTTATTCAATTAAAAAGTCATATTTAGTTTAAACCCTACCTGACGTACAGAAGGCAATGTATAATGCGCCACCCCTTGTCTTGAACCTGTTGAGTTAAATGCAGTTTCTGGATCTTCATTTCTGCCACTTTTTGTCCACAAATAAAGATTACGTGCAATAAGTGAAACTGAAGCGTTTTGCATACCTATCTTTCTTGAAAAATCACTTGGAACATCATATGTTAAAGAAATATCTCTAATTTTAAAGAATGTTGCATCAAAAGTACGAGTTTGAGGAAAATCCCAAGTATTACCAACAATTGTTGAAACACCATTATACCATGTTGTAGTTGGATCTTCTCCGTTTAAGATATAATCACCATCTGGTAAATTACGATCCTGAGAATCAGAACCAGAATTAGGATCAACATAAACACCATTCCAATACGAAGCATTAGGAACAGAATTGTATTCTTCATTAGTTTCCCTTATTACATCATTAGAAACAGTAGCCGGGTCAGGCCAAGCAAATCCACCATCGTGAGAACGACCTCCTTCCCAATAATAACCATCTCCTGATACACCCCAAGGATCTTTCCCATCGTCACGCGTTCTTTTCGCAGTTTCTGAAACATATACACCGCCATTTCTGTAGCTAGCAACAGCACTAAGTGTAAAGGCTTTATATTTTACAGCTGTTGTGAATCCCATCATAAAATCAGGGTTTATATTTCCTAGGTAATCTCTGTTGTCTGGATCATCATTTTCAATTGGAGTACCTGTATCAGCTTTCAGCAATAACTCTCCTTTATACTTTCCAGATTGTACTCTCCAAAAACCTTCTTCAGCATATAAACCACCTATAGTTTCATTCTTTTTCAAGCGAAGCATAGTATTATCTGCATAGCCAATCCATTTTTCTGTAAATGAAGGATCAAGTTCAGTAATTTTCGCTTCATATTTGGTGAAATTAGCCCCAATACTCCACATCCAGTTATCTGTGAGAACTGGAATTAAATTTAACCCAAGTTCCACACCATCAGATGTAACTGTTCCAATATTCGTTCTATAATTTGAAAAACCAGAAGAAGAAACAATAGGAATGTCTTGTATTTGATCTGAATGAACTTTCTTAAATAAAGTAAATTCAAAGTTTAGCCTTGAATCAAAAAGTTTTGCATCAATACCTCCTTCGTAGGTAGTGTTAACCTCAGGTGATATCTCAGGATTAACAACCGAACCGTAAACAGTACCAGCAGTAGCTCCATTCCATGTGCCAGCAATACCATAATTATCAACATTTAGATATGTAGGAATTCCATAACCAACCTGTGCAACTCCGCCACGTAGCTTTAATAGATTCATCCAAGATGGCTTATTTATTGATTCTGAAACTATCCAGCTTAATGAAGCTCCAGGATAGAATGAATCATTCTTTTCTAAATCAGAAATCCCAACCCAGTCTTTTCTTATTGAAAGATCAAGATACAGCATATTTTCAAAACCTACAGATGCTGTTGCATATAAACTTGAATATTTTCCTGTATCCCAACCGTATGAAGTCTCTAAATTATCTTTAGAAATAGCATTTAATGAGAAATCATTAGGCCTAGCCAAATGTTCTCCACCTATATATGAATAATTATGATTAGAAATACGGAAATTATAACCTGCTAAAGCACTAACATTAAATTTACCATATGTTTCATTAAACGATAACATAATATCTGTATTAATTCTTGCATTTTCTGAATTCTCCGTAAAAAAGGCTCCATCTAATAAATATTTATCAACATTCCATGGTGTTCTTTTTTCATAATGTAACATTGCTGAATTTACACCTGAACGACCTGTTAATCTCAGGTTTTCTAAAATATCCCAATCTAACTGTACTTTACCAATGAATGATTCTCTTGAAAAAGTATTTATCATCTCCCCTGCAGCAAAATATGGATTTACCGATTTATAAGGACGATAATTCGCTCTGTTACTTCTATCTCCATCATCTAAATAGTCTTCCCAATCGAGATATGGAGTATTTTGTAGCGTTCCTTCAGACCCTTTAATCCATGGTGTAGTCCAATCGGAAAAAGGTTGTTTATCTGCTGTATTAGCAAAAATACTATATATAACAGAAGCATATTTAACACCTCCTCCATATCTACCTGCAAGAGTTGATTTATTAGGTGTGTACGTATTAATATATTGTGCGTTTGCTGATACTTTTACCTTGTCAGTTATATTATATCCTGCACTAAAAGAAATATTGTTCCTTGTCGTTTTTGAAGATGGAACAACACTTTCATTTTTCATATTTGTAAATGACATACGGAAACTTCCTTTATCATAGTTCCCTACTGCTGATACATTATTAGTAGCTGTATAACCAGTTTCTAAAAATGAAAGAAATGGATTTTCAGTATTTCTTCTTGTAACAGGTTCATTTACGAATTGTTGATTTACCATATCCCATTGATCATAACTACCTGTAACATCAGAATAATGAGGACCCCAAGCCTTCTGGGAAAATAAATCCATTTCAAACTCAGCGTCACCAGATATATAATCATTTTGAACAGATAAAGCTTTGTATGCCGAATCAACTGTAAATGAAGAACTAACCGATACACCAATTCCCTTGTTCATCCCTTTTCCTGATTTCGTAGTTATTAAGACAACACCGTTACCTCCTTCTGATCCATATAATGCAGCAGCACTAGCGCCTTTCAATATACTAACACTTTCTATATCATCCGCACTCATTTCCGACATAAAGTTTCCTACATCAACATTACCATTTGTATTGATATCTCCTGTTCCTACAGCTACACCATCTATTACGTATAAAGGTTGAGCTGATGCAGCCATACCTCCACTCTGCACTCCAGCAATTGAAGTTGCTCCCCTGATAACAATAAAGGCAGAAGAAGTAGGATCTGAACTCAAGCTGGTAATATTTACACCTGTAACTTTACCTTCAAGATTTTTTAGATAATTGGCAGTTGCTCCCATTGCAATTTCGTCTGAATTCACTTCATCAATTGCATAACCCAAAGATTTCTTTTCTCTGGAAATACCCAATGCTGTTACAACAACTTCATCCAAAGCCTCTGCAGATGGCAACATTACAACGCTTAAGGAAGATTGACTTCCTACATTTCTTTCTTTCGATTGCATTCCGACAAAGGAAAACACAAGAATAGATTCAGTTCCTGAGACATTGATAACAAATTTACCATCAAAATCAGTTACGGTACCATTGTTGGTACCTTTTTCCAACACAGTAACACCCGGTAAAACTTCACCTAGATCGTCACTAACAACTCCTGTCACATTTTGTTGAGCCAGAATACTACCAGTAAACAAACTAAACAAAAAGAGCATCAAAAATTGTATGTTTCTTTTTTTCATAAATTAAAAATTTAAATGAGTTAGTATTATAATTATTCTATTTAAAGTCAAAATTAAACTTAAATAAAAATTAAAATAGATGATATTTAATCAATCTTACGTGATTTTTTACCTTTAATATAGTTTTTTATTATGCACGCATAGTATTAGGTTGAAATTCTATAGGTTGTTGGCAATATAAACCATAATTAAAAAAATTGAATTTGAAATAGCATAGTTTCGATATACACTTAAGACCATTGTAAAACCTCTTTTAACAAAAAAGCACGACGCTATAGAAAATTTAAACTAACTTTAATCTATTGTTTGTGAATATTTTAAATTTTAAATAAAGAAATAATCTGAAGCTAAAAAGATTTTAAAGTATGTTTTATTGAATATTGCAACGGTCTTCATTTCTGTTTTGTTAAGAGGTTTGTATCTATTAAAAGATATTAAATTTGTTGATCTATTAGTTCTATTTTGAAACCAATTGAAACAATAACTGACTTAATGAAGAAAGAGAAGTATAGGCGATGAGGTAATATATGATAATAATTTCTTAGCGAACTTTGAGAAAGTCTTAGTGGTCTTTGCTTAAAAATAAACAAGTCCGAAAAAAATTCGGACTTGTTTATTAAATTAACCAATTAAATTATCATGGTTTAAACTAAATGTTATTCATAAGGTAAACCTGTACCTTGTAATAACCACATTTTTGACCATGCACTATTGTTACTAATATCATTCCCTTTGTATTGAGTAGGAACTAATTTATCAATTGCTGCCTCTGAGTTTTCTCTGTTTAAAGATATTTCATCATCAAAGTGATAATAGAATCGCAATGGCATTGCATCTCTTTTTGCAGAACCAGCTGGTGATGATGACGGACCATTAACACGAAGAGCAGGCAAACCAGTTCTTCTGTAATCAAACCAGGCTTCCGATGCTGCTGTCCAGCTTGCAATCCATTTTTGTTCTATAATACTTTCCAGTCCAGCATAAGGAGCTCCTGCAATATAATCACCCGCAAAATTTCCAACACCCCAGGCATTCATAGATTCCTGAATTCCCATAGCATAATGCATTTCAGGACTTCCGCTACCCCATCCATAAAATGCAGCTTCAGAAAGAATAAAATGAACTTCTGATGAAGACATCATTCTCATTTGTAATAAATCACCAGTGGTCTCTCGATACATATCGTTTAAATGTGACGCATGCGGGTTGTATTTTGCCTGTTCAATATTCGGATTGATATTATAAATAGGTGCTAAAAGAAAAGAAGAAGGAATTCCAACATATTCTGGATCATAATCAGGTTGAACACTTGTTGCATCTGAATATTTTTTATCAATAACATCTTGTGAAATAAATCTTTTTCCTATTTCCCTTTCTCTTGTAGTGCCTTTATTAATAGTATCTGTTACAACTCTATTGTCAATACCTGTTCCTCCAACTAATTCTAAAGGAAAATCAACTTTATTTGCCCAAACTCCCAATCTTGGATCATCCAAATCCTGCATTGCCTCTACCAGTGTACCACACATTTTAGTTCTCATATAATTACCTGTCGGGCTAGTATCAAAAAACGTATTACTCGGCCATGAATCGGCTGTGGAGGTCCCAAAATAACCAATATTTGCATCATCAGACGCCTCGGTAATCAATGGATACTTTCCCGGATCATTACTTATTTTACTAAGGCCATCTTTTGCAACATTAGGTAATTTAACCGATAATCTCATATAGTATCGTAAGGCTAAAGAATTTGCAAATTTTCTCCATTTAGATACATCACCATGAAAAAGCACATCTTGTACTGCATCAATATTTTGATAGAACGAACTGTCTTCTGACAATAAAGTATTTGCAGTTTCTAAGTCAGCAAGAATGCCCATATATATAGCTTCCTGTGCATCATATTTAGGTTTAAATGAGCCTTCTTCCCCTTTTAAAGCTTCTGAATATGGGGCATCCCCCCAAAGATCAGTAATCAAACCAAATGTATAGGATTTCATGACTAATGCCACTCCTTCATGAAATTTATACCCACCGTCTATAGCTTTATTATAGAATTCATCATTATTTCTTAAAATACCATAGTAACCAGACCAGCTTTGATCTGAATTATCCCAGTCATAATCATTATGACCACTTGACCAACCATCCTTTTGCGTATGCTGCATTACACCACCTAGAACCCCAAATCCCAAATTATTAACGGTTTTTGAAACACCAACAATAATAGCAGGCATCAACAGGTTAAGATCTGCCGTTGCCGGATCAACACCATTTGGATTTATATTTATTTCATCCAAATCCTGGCAAGAAATAACCAAAGCCAATACTAAGGTTAAAAGAATTATAAAGTTATTTTTTATTTTATACATAATTTTATTTTTTTATTATTCTTAAAAAGTAAATCCTATTTTGAATCCTACTGGGATAACCCAAGGGTTCACATTATACCTTTCTACACCTTGTGAAAAACCACCATTACTTTCTGCCTGAAAAGCTCTTTCTGGATCTACACCAAATCCAGATTCTGCAGTCCACAACATAATATTTCTGCTATAAATAGAGAAATTTACATCCTGTAATCCTATTTTCTCTGCTGCTTTATTTGACAATCTGTAACTTAATGCTATTTCTCTTAATTTAACATAGTCTGCATCAAACAATCTTGACTCACCTATATCCCAAGGGTTACTAACCACATAGGGTAAAAAAACTGTTCCAGGACCACCTAAATTCTCCTGCTCTAAAACAAAATTACCACTATCATCATAATGACCCGTTACACCAGGTGCAAACGTACCGTCATAAACAGTAGTACCACTAAAACTCTCCGGAAACCCACCATAATCAGGTGTTGGACCACCAACTGGTCTTAGATCATCACCTAATAATAGTCTGTCTTCATTTTCAACAACCCAGTCACGAAGTTCCTGACTTGCAGCACCTCCAAGATCACCTGGGTGAACCAATTCATCAAGCCATGTTTGCGTTGACACATTTTCTGTCATATAATGGTACGTTTGTGAAACATACTGCCCGCCTGATCTCCAGTCAAATGTCATCGCTAAGGTGAAATTCTTAAAGGACAGTGCAGATTGCAGTCCCATGATAAAGTCAGGATTATAATTACCAACTTTAGAATATTCTTCTTCTTTTTGCCATTCAGCATCTAATCCTGAACCAAGAAGTGGGTAGCCAAAATAAGGAGAATTCTCATCTTCTACTCTCAATACCTTTCTACTATATAAATTCCCTACCAATCCATCTTCAGGCCCATCTTTTTCATTATTAACATACCCCTCTACAAAACCGATAGATTTCACTTTTGCCTCACTCCAAAATTCAAGAAAATCAGCATCTTCTGCCAATGAAATCATTTTTGTTTCGTTTTTGGTGAAATTAAAATTCAGATCCCAATTCCAGTTGTCATTCCTTACTGGTGTAATGCCTAATAATAATTCATAACCCGTACTTTGTAACAAACCTGCATTAATTTTTTCACTACCAAAAGCTGAAGAAATAGCTCTAGGCACTTTTAATATTTGATTTTCGTTATCTACCGTATAATAAGTTCCTTCAAATCGCAACCTATTATGGAAAAATTTAAGATCTAAACCAAATTCTAAAGAAGTTGCTTGTTCTGGTAAAAGATTCTGAGCGAACAAATCTCCTGGTTTTGTTAACATGGTAGCGTCTCCCCATTGACCATTATTACCATAAACAGCATTTAAACTATAGGGATCAGTATCATTACCTACTTCTGCCCATCCTGCTCTTAGCTTGATCATATTCACATTATTACCCATATTAAATATATTGTTAACCAATAAACTTAGAGAAGCTGAGGGGTAAAAATAGGAGCGATTATCTACCGGTAAGGTACTTGACCAGTCATTTCTCGCAGTAAGATCTACGTACATGATATCTTTCCATCCCAGATTAACCATTCCATAAACACTATTGATAGATCTTTCATACCTGCGATTATAATAACTTAAAGAACCTGAACTAATATTATCTACAGTAAATAAATTTGGCACCACCAAACCTGCTCCATTTTTAGCAGAATTACTAATATTTGAGCTGCTTTGATACATGGTATTAGCACCTCCGGAAACAGATAAATTAAAACTATCCCAATCTATTTTATAAGTTGCCAATACATCTATATTGCGTTCAAGCCCATTACCAACAGCAATACCATAGGTTCCATTGTTAGGTTCTTTACTATAACCCGGTGCCATTTTTGTTTCACGAGTATCATCAAATTTATTTAAAGTATAACGCCCCATAATGCTAAAGTTCTCTGAGACTTCCCAGTTTGCCATTACATTGCCATAAATTCTATACCTATCAAAACTATTATTTACATCATAAGCTAAAAAATATGGGTTCTCATTATTATTGGAAACTCTTAAAATTTCATTTTCATTACCAACTCTATAATTTCTTAAACTAGTAATATCAATGTTTGTTGGATGACTATATGCCCATTGTAATGGGTTTGTACCACGATTTGATGCCGGTCGATTATCTGCCCATGAGTGATTAAAGTTCATATCTGTGCTAATAGTAACTTTATCCCAAACTTTTGAAGAAGCAGAAAAACCATAACTATTTTTATGTAGATCTGAATTAGGAATTAATCCTGAGTGCGTCATGTTCGTATAGCCCAATCTGTAATTAACAGCCTCTGAACTACTGGTTAAAGCGACTCCATTGGTTGACGTAAAAGCATAAGGATTTAAGAAATTATCAATATTATCCGCATAAGAAACAACTTCTGTTGGAATTGGCTGACCATTTGCATCCAAAGGGGCATTCCACTGAACAGCCCAGTAACCTCTGTCATTTTCAGGACCTGCTCCAGTTCCCGCACCTGCATCAATATCCGGTAAAACTCCACCTCCTATATCTTCAGGTCTAAAGGTGAAAAACCCAGAAGAAAATTGATTTTGCACATTCAAAAATTTAGAAGGAATATCAAAAACAGTATTAGAGGTAATTGCCACTTTTGTACGCTCACCCTCTTTTGCTTTTTTTGTTGTGATCAACACCACACCATTACCTGCCCTGGTACCATATAGTGCAGCAGCACTTGGCCCTTTTAATATGGTTACATTTTCAATACTCTCAGGATCCAAATCGGAAATTGCATTACCATAATCCACTCTGTTATCACTACCAAATCCACCCACATTATTAACAGTATTTGCCATAGGTACACCGTCAACCACAAAAAGCGGTTGGTTATCCGTACTTAATGAAGTAGCGCCCCTTATTACCATACTTACTGAAGAACCTGTACCACCAGTGGAATTAATAGCAACACCAGAAACTTTACCCGACATAGAATTTAGTACATTTTCATGAACTACTCTTGTCAATTCTTCGGCTTTCACTTCTTCTACAGAGTAACCTAAAGATTTTTCCTCTCGTTTGATACCTAATGCTGTAACTACTACCTCATCCAGAGCTTCTGCACTGGCTTCCATAGCAACATTGATCACACTTCTTCCGTTCACCGCAATCTCTTGTGTGGTTTCTCCTACAAAGGAAAAAACCAATACAGAATCATTTACAGGAACTTCTATCGAATAATTCCCATCGAAATCGGTTGATACACCTATTGTTGTTCCTTTAACAAGGATACTCACTCCAGGTAATGCAGAACCATCTTCTGCTAATGTTACCGTTCCGGTAACTACATGTCCGTTTTGTGCATTTACACTAAAATTTACCAACAGTGAAACCACAAATAATACCAAGACCATTATATGTCTTGACTTATATTTTATATATTTTTTATTCATACCTTTATTTTGAATTAGTTATCTTTTTGATTTTTTAAAGCTTATTCTACAACATCAAAAGTAAACAACAACGCATGTGTGTTGATCCCTATGTGATCTTGACTTGCCGCCATAAACACTACCACCTTCAATTGACTATCAGTAATCTCTCTTACAATTACCTTCGTTTCAAAATCTAAAAAACCAAAAAAACCAGTATCTGAGAAACTAAATGAACTAACATCATTATAGGTAATTGCACCACCAGTCCATACAGAACTCGTTATAAAATCTCCTTCTTCAATATATTCAAATTTTAAATCTGGCTGTAACCCTCCAGGTTTACCTACAACCAATCCAAATTCTTCAGAATATTCTGGATGCATATTTGTAATATTTGCACCCCCAAAAGCAACAAATTGATAAACTATTCCACTTAAAGCACCCCCGTCCGCTTTTAAATCAATTTCATAATCTCCATTAAAATGAAATGTATATTCATCATCATAAACTTCTCCCATACCTAAAAATAAACTAAGTGCTCCATCTGGAAGCGGTGTTATATCAGGATCAACCAATGAAAAATCTGGATCTGCTAATGCAAAAAAATCTCCATTAGAGGAATGACTTGCAGATAATTTCCAGGTTTTACCTTCCGTAGCAGTTGGTCCACCTGTAAGTAATATATAAGGTGTTAAGTCAATTGCCATTTTAACTTCTGTTACTTCGGTGTTCCCATTTTTATCGGTTGCTGTCAAAATAGCAACATAATAACCTCCGTCTACATACACATGAACCGGGTTTTGCTCAACACTTGTAGTACCATCCCCAAAATCCCATGACCAGCTAATGGCGCTATGGGTTAGCCCTTGAAAAGCAACCTTTTTACCTTCTATACTGTGAAAAATATCAGCAGATAAAGGAAAAGTCTGCCTGTTGATATCATCAGAACTACACGAAGATAAAAGCAAGCTCATAAATACCGTAAATACGAGACCAAATCGCACAAACTTGTTTCTTTTTTTCATAAAATTAGATTTAAAATTAATATTGAGTTAAATATAATATATCATGCATGCATAATATAGCATTGCTAATTTATGTTAATCTTTTCTAAAAAGAAATAAAATATTTGTTAAAAATGAGCAAAGGCAAATATTCCATAAGAAATAATCAAAATACCATATAAATGCAGTAATCATCAAGTTAATATACATCTCTATTTACCCATTTAAACTAAATAATTCACTAAATTCGCCAGATCATTACATATCATATATAATGAAATATTCACTTTTCCATTTATTTCAATAAGTATGTTTTGAAAAAAGAAAAGAGCATTTATAAAGAAATTATAACCAATATAAATTGCATAAATTAGTCACTCCTGTAAAATAAATAAAATATGAAATGACTTCGGATTTATGAGTGAATGTAAAACGACTACCATTAATAAAAATATTAAATTTAAAAAAATATGATGATAAAGAAAATTTCCATCCTTTTACTGATTCCAACACTACTTTTTATGACATCTTGCGGAACTGATGCAAAGAGTTCAACAAAAAATCGTGATTCAGCCATTACTGAAAAAATAACTCCTAAACCCATTACACCCGAAACTGCATTAGAAAGATACCTAGATAATGGAGACAAGACTTTTAAATGGGAGATCAAAGAGAATTATCCTGTTGGTGAAAATACAGCCTATGATATTTTGCTTACATCTCAGAAGTGGAGAGAGCATATTTGGACACACCAACTTACAGTAATCGTTCCAAAAGAGATCAA
>JADGEA010000482.1 GCA_016744615.1 Flavobacteriaceae bacterium | reverse complement strand
TCAGAGCTTGTCGGGTCCGTTGCTTGAATTGTTGGCCTTAGTATACTGTCGAAGGTTACTTTCCTATCCCCTGGCGTACCGGATGGGTCGTTGACAGAATAAAATAAATCGTCTGCCGTTGGTGCTGTATCCTCTGTTAATCCAGATAAAGCAGTCCCATCGCAAGAGGCAGAAAAAGAAACCGCCGGTAAAATAAGAAATAAAAATATAATAAATAGTTTTTTCACCGTTAAACCTCCAGTTGTCGGCAATCTCTTATGCCGATTATTAATTTTTTACCTAATAATCTATCTATAACACTTTTACGGTAATTTTTACATAGTCTAATTTTACCGCCTTTTTGTATTAGTTTTGATATATGAACTTTGTTGTATTCAAGCTTTATAAATTCTCCATCAGACACGCCTATAATACTTCTATTTGCTACTAAAATTCTCGTTTCATAATGAGGATCAGCCCAAGGTATAAGCAATATCTGAATAAGACCTCTAAACGTAGAAACTGGCATCTTAATATTATAAGCAACACCCATTTTCTCATAAGTCATTACCTTTGTAATCGGTGAGACCTCTTTTTTAAATTCACCTATCATAAAAATACGAAACAACCACCATAAATACAACGCATAGAGCAAAAAACAAACATATGAAAAAGGAGGATTTGGTAATATAGCGTTATAAATGATGATGGTTGCCGACCACACACAAAACATAAAGGAGAGAGTTTTAAGTTTTAGTTGGTCATATCGTATATGCTTAAATGCTAATAAAGAAAAGCCGAGTTGTTTTAAGTCCCGGCATAAAAGGTGTTGATCTTCCCAAACACTAAACGGTGCCTGGAAAATATAGTCTGTGATATCAAAAATGCTGCCCGATAGTATCAATAAAAATATTAATATATATTCAAGTTGCTCTTTTCTTTTTTTTACTGTTAGATTGTCGCCCAAGTCCTGACCCCGCAACTTTGTTTTTTTTAGGTTTCACTTGTTTCTTCGAATTCTTTTTTTTTGTACTTGCCATCTATTAAATCCTCAAGTCCGTTTTTAAAACCGTCAACAGTTTCCTGTATTTTATCGGTTGTTGTTTTTATTTCTTTAAATCCTGTTTTAACCTCATCAATATCTTTCTCGATCACTGTTATTTTATGATCCTGGAGATTAAAACGTCCATCGCATTTTTCTTGCTTAACCTTAAATGACGTGTAAGCCATAACCACCACGATAAATATACAAACCAAAACAAAAAACTCTTTGTTAACCTCTGCGTATTTTAATGCTCCGATCAGTATATTCAATTTAGCTCCGGTAAAGTGTCATATATTCAGTTCTCATCTTAGCGATTCAAGTTTCTTTTTTAAAAGTCTTTGTCTGTTAAGCCATATGTACAAATCTGGATTTGTCTTAGAC